>CAMQZF010000114.1 GCA_947039525.1 uncultured Photobacterium sp.
GCCGATATCTCTACGCTAACCTACAGTGTTTAATTATGAAAAAAGCCAGATATTTAGATCTGGCTTTTTTTATACGCAATTTTGAATCAAATGGCTTTGATTGATGATTTTAGTACGTATTCTTCGATGATGTGCGCAACGCCATCGTCAGCATTACTGTGTGTGATGACATTAGCAATTGCTTTTAAATCTTGAGAAGCGTTAGCCATTGCAACGCCTAATCCGGCGTATTCAACCATATGGTAATCGTTGCCCGCATCGCCCATGCAAATCACTTCTTCTTGTTTAATGTCTAAATAGTTTGCTAGCGCAGCAATGCCGACGCCTTTATTGCATTCTTTATTTAAGAACTCAAGAAAGAAAGGGGTACTTTGAACGACGGTGTATTTGTCGTAGAGGAACTCAGGTAATTGTGCGATCGCTTGAGATAGAACCTCTGGCTCATCAATCATCATGACTTTTAAAATAGCTTCGTCATTCGTTAATTTATTGAAATTGCATTCAACAACGGCGATTTCATTGATGTCGGCTTCATGCTGAGTATAGTGGCTGTTTTCTGGTGTAATTAAACCACGTGTTGGTGAAAAGGCATGAACATGAACGTGCAAATCATTAGCTAAGGATTCGAGGTTCTTAGCATCAATGCCCGACAGTAATTCGCTGTTGATGATTTTTTGTGTTTTGACATTTTGAACCAGCCCACCGTTATAACACAGAACAAAGTCGTTATCGGTTTCCATGTCAAGTTCAGCTAAATAGCGTTGTACTCCCTCCAGTGGACGTCCTGTTGCTAATACAACATACACACCCTGTGCTTTTGCGGCACGAATAGCACGTTGAGTGCGTGCTGATATGGTGCCATCGGGCGACAATAATGTGCCATCCATGTCTAATGCGATCAATTTATACATAATGATTGAGTCCAAAGAGAAATAAAAAAAGCCAACCTAGTGGTTGGCTTTACTGTATGTTTTTTCAATGAAAATCAAAAGCGTTATCGTAAGAGACGTACGCGGAAAGTACGACCTTTTAATTTTCCTGTTTCTAATTTTTTCAAAGCTTGTTTTGCCACATCACGTTGAACCGCAACAAAAGCACAGCCATCAAACAGTTGGATTTTTCCGACTTGTGCACCTGTAATGCCGTTTTCACCGGTTAATGCGCCAAGAATATCACCAGCACGTACTTTCTGCTTTTTGCCACCGGAAATTTGCAGAGTAATCATCTCCGCAGGGTGAGGCATTAAAGATAAAACCGATGAACTTGGCAGTGCTTCGCTTACGATCTCACGATTTAAATACTCTTCTAATAAAAGCACTTTGTAGTGTTCTTTATCACTAAAGAAAGAATACGCTGCACCTTTACTACCAGCACGTCCAGTACGACCAATACGGTGAACGTGCACTTCAGTATCTCGCGCTAATTGATAGTTGAATACCGCATCCAATGCATCCACATCCAAGCCACGCGCTGCAACGTCGGTTGCGACTAAGATTGAGGCACTTTTATTGGCAAATTGAACTAAGGTTTGATCGCGCTCACGCTGTTCTAAATCACCGTGCAATTCAACGGCACTGAAACCAGCATCATTCAAATCATCCGCCACTTCTTGGCATTCAATTTTGGTATTACAAAACACCACAGAACATTTTGGTTGGTATTGCAGTAGTAAGCGTTTTAACGCATCAAAACGTTGCTCATTATTGTCAATGCGATAGAAATGTTGATCAATGCTGCTGTTATCATGGGTGGCTTCAACTTTGATCATCACAGGATTCGTCATAATGCGTTGTGCAATAGACTGAATTTGTGTTGGGAAAGTCGCGCTGAAGAGCAGTGTTTGACGATCTTTGGGAATATCACCGATGATGGCATCCAATGAATCTTGGAAACCCATTTCTAACATGCGATCGGCTTCATCTAAGATCAATAGATTGACATTATGTAAAGGTAAAGTGCCTTTGCGAACGTGTTCTTCAACACGACCCGGTGTACCAACAATGATGTGGGCGCCGTGTTCTAACGAACCAATTTGTGGACCAAATGGCATACCACCACATAAGGTCAAAATTTTAATGTTATGAATCGAACGAGCGAGACGACGTAATTCCTTTGCCACTTGATCCGCTAGCTCACGGGTTGGGCATAAAACTAAGGATTGAATGCGGAAACGTTTTACGTCTAATTTATTTAATAAACCCAAACCAAATGCCGCAGTTTTACCTGATCCTGTTTTTCCTTGTGCAATGACGTCTTTGCCATCCAGAATGTGTGGCAAGCTGTCAGCTTGAATTGGGGTCATGGTTTCATAACCAAGGGTAGCGACGTTCTGGATCAGTTCTGGATGTAAAGATAGGGTGGAAAATGCAGTTTGGCTCACAGGGAATATCCTAGACTAGATGAAAAAGTGCCGCGCGATTCGGGCAGGAGCGCGACACTATCAGTTTCTCTAGTTAACAACAACCTTTTAGATTGCCAATGCAACGGCTCTACGTTGACGAATATGGAACCAAACCATTGGTGCAACAATGATAAACATCGGAATATTAGACAGCGGCATTGCCATCCAAATGCCTTCAATACCAAACCATTTTGGAAGGAAAATTAAAAATGGAATTTGAATCAGCATGTTTAAAATCGAAATTAAAAATGCCCGCCCACTTTGATTCACTGACATGAAATACACGGATGCCAATGCAATGAAACCGTCTAATGCCATCATTGGTAAATGCAAATGGATGCCCATCGTGGCCGCTTGTAAAAGTTCTGGTGATCTCTGGCTGAATAAATGAATCATCATCGTTGGCATTAAGTTTAAAATCAGCGTCCAAGCAAAGCCTGATATCAAAATGACTTTCGTGGCAATGCCAACAACTTTCCCTAGCGGTTTAGGTTGTTGTGCTCCGTAGTAAAAACTGACCTGTGGTTGCATGCCTTCAGCAACACCTTGGGCTAATAAATAGTAGATACTCATTAAGTAACCCACAATGGCAAATGCACCAATATCGACTGACGTACCGTATTGGAGAAATAACCAATTATGAATAGCAACAATAAAACTGGTGTATAAATACATGATCAAACAAGATGAGCCTAATTTCACACTTTGAATCATATCCTTAACGGGGATAAGCCAGGTTGCTTTACACAAATTCAGTTGGGTATATCGTGAGCAAAAATAGGCAATACCAAACACGGTAATGGTCGCTTGTGCCAAGATTGTCGCAATGGCTGCACCCTGTAAACCAAAATTGAGAACGCCGACAAAAACATAGTCCAATACGATGTTAATGATTGCGCCAAGACTCAATAATACGGTGGCAAAATACGGATTGTCGTCATTACGAACCAGCATGGGCAATGCGGTTGCAGCAACGGTAAATAGAGCGCAATAGGTAAAGACAATCAGGTATTCTTTTCCTTGTTGTAACACTTCACCTGCCGCGTTTTGCCACATTAGCGCCAAATCGCCAAAGATGAATAAAAGGGCGCTGCCAATCAAGCCAAAAATGACTATCAGCCATAATCCTGCGATTAAAGCTTGTTGAGCTTTAGAATTGGCTTGCTCGCCTTCGCCACGACGCATGGACAAAATACTGCCAGCACCCATCCCGACCAGTAAGCCAAGACCGCTGATCACAAAGACAATAGGCCAAACCATATTAATGGCAGCTAATCCGGTATAACCGATGTAATGCCCGACGAAAATACCATCAATGATTTGATATAAACCACTAACCAGCATGGCTGCAATCGAAGGTAAGGCAAAACGCCAAAAAGTGCGCTGAATGTGAGGATCTTGGCTGGATAAAGAAGGTGAGTGCATAAAGAAGACGCCATCCGAGTTCAAGTGAATGAAGATGATTATGCTTGTTTCGTGCATTTTTCAAAGTTAGTATCTATCCGTTTTTCGGATGGATTACCGCAATGAATTGGACATTAGATCAACTAGAAGCGTTTGTTATGGCTGTCAATGAAGGCTCATTTTCGGCCGCAGGGCGAAAACTGGGTAAAGCCCAATCTCGAATCAGCACTGCGATTGCCAATTTGGAAATCGATTTAGGGTTAACTTTGTTTGATCGCAGTCATCGCTTACCCATTTTAACACCAGCAGGAACAGAAATGTTTATGAGCGCACAAGCCGTTTTAGAGCAAACTCAGCGATTTTCTGCCAGTGCTATGAGTTTATCGATGGGGGATGAAGTGTCATTACGGGTAGCGTTGGATGAAGCTTTACCGATTGAAAGTTTTGATCACATATTTGTCGAAGTTTCTAAAAAGTTTCCAATGTTGCGTTTGAGTGTTTTAAGTGGCGCACAACAAGACATTGCCCACTGGGTTCAAAATGATCAAGCCGATTTAGGTATTATGTTTAACCTACAACCGATGCCGCCATTATTAGAGTTTGTTTCTATTGGACAATTTAAGCATAGCTTAGTGGTCTCTCGCCATCATCCTCTGGCCAAAATTCCGGTGCCGACATTGTTAGAATTAAATCAATATCGGCAGTTGGTGATCCGTAATCGTATTAATGAACAATTGGGCGTCACCATTTCTTCACAGCATTGGTTTATGGACAGCTATCATTATATTACAGGCATGGTTTGTCGGCAGGTTGGTTGGGCATTAGTACCTGAACATGTCGCTCGCAGTGAATGGTATCAATCGGAGTTGGTTGAGCTGTCGACTGAGCACCTATCCGAATCTTTATTGGTAGAGATGGGCATCGTAAAACGTCGAGATCGCGGTCGCGGGCCGGTTATGAATTGGTTTTATGAACAATTAACAAGGGTATTTTAGATACGATAAAAGAAAAGGTTTTCACGTTTCAGTATTTCATATCCAATGTTGTTGCAGTTCAGAATATCTTAAGAATGAAAGTGTAAGACTGTATAACGGATATTATGAGTATTATTGGGATATTTTCCCCTTTAAGTAGGTGTAATACCTGTTTTATTGGTATTATAGAGAACAATTTTTTTTGAGGTACTTTCATAATTGAAAAGTCAAAGTTTGGTGCGAAATATTCAACGAGAATAAGGAATGTATTATGATCACATCAGCAAAACAAATTGCAGGATGTCGTTGGTCTTTACCTTGTATTCGTGACGTGATGAAAACCTATAAAGCCATGGCGTTACAAGCAAAAAAAGACAAAGAAGGGGCGTGGATCTGTCAAAAGTCAGCGCGTGAATTAGCGAAAGAGGTTGGTATTGGCCCTAGAACTATCTGTCATCATATTGCAGAGCTTGAGGCCGAAAATATCATTAAGATTGAGGTGATGGAAATACGAAATACGCGAAAGCCCGTTGAAGTGTATGTATTCAACATGGAAAGAATCAACGAATTGTTTGAAGAAAAGAAAGCCAGACAGCTAATGGCGGCTTGTTGCACACACTAAAATCTCGCTATTTTTTACTTAGGTATTTTTCCAGAGGTGACTGTGTTTGTGTTAAAATGAACGTCTCGTTATAACTCATTGTCTTAAAACCGAACCGTTAAATGCATTTAGTGATTCGGTTTTATGATACTGATTCAATTTTTTTGTTATCACCTTTTTATATTATTGATCTCGATTCAATTGAGTATTGATACATCTCTTTATACAATAACAAAGAATGACTCACTTTCATCATTTACTTTTATCACCAATGAGCATTGAGGCCCATGACTTCTAAAAATAATCTCAGAATCCAATTAGGCGACGGGATTGCATTAACCAGCAGTAGCGATGTGTGTCGATTAAGCCACACTTTTTATGTTCGTCAAGGCAATATTTTGACGTTTGAAATTGGCGAACAAGAAACCGATCAGCATGTGCTTAAATATTGTCGTCGTACCAATAAAGAATATGGGTGCAACCGAGCAATTCAGATCGATCTTCAAGACACCACAAATGATCGTGTAACTGAGCTACAGCTATGGTTTACGGAAGAACGTAAAAGCGAATTTGAGAGAATTAAACAAGAATTGTTGGATTATTAGTGAGAAAAAGCGGTTTAAAAGCCGCTTTTTCTCTTTTATTGTCACTAGTTTTTAGCGAAAAAGAATAACCTTGCTTATCCTTAACAGTGATAAATGTTGATGATTAAGGGTTATTGACCATGAATAAAAAGATAACATCTCTTATTGTCGTTTCTCTAATATTAATGATGTTTGGTTGCGCACAGAATCCTTATGGAAATGCGTATAACGTCAGTGATACTCGTGAAGTACAATCCGTTTATTATGGCACTATTGTTCGTACACAAGCTGTTACCATTGATGGCAGTAATAATGGTGTGGGGACGTTAGCGGGTGGTGCTGTTGGCGGCTTGTTAGGCTCTAAAGTTGGAGGAGGTACAGGTTCTGTTATTGCAACCATAGGTGGTGCTGTTTTAGGTGGTGTTTTAGGCAGTGCTGCTGAGGGGGGGATAACTAAGCGTAATGGTGTTAACTTAACCATTAAGTTAGACAGCGGTCGTACGATTTCTATCGTACAACAAGTGAATCCAAAGGTGACCTTTCAAGTAGGGCAACGTGTACAAGTAAATCTAAATATGTCGGGCGGTGGTGCACGGGTAACACCGATTTAACCGTTATATACCCATTCAATCTGTATATATTGAGTGGGTCTCTTCTATTTTCCTATCTTTAGTGATAATCACAAAAATGGTATTCTACGTATCAGAATCTCGTTTATGCTGAGAAAGTAATGAATTATACCCGAATTGTGTGTTTTGACCTCGAAATGTGTTGCTGGAATGATGGACGAAAACCTCGAATAGGTGAAATCATTGAAATTGGGGTAGCGGAACTGGATTTAAAAAAAGGCGAAGTGATTCGTCGAGCGCAGTATTATGTTAAGCCTGATGTGCATGAAGTCTCTGCATTTTGCTCGGAATTAACCGGGATTAAACCTGATATTATTGCGCAAAATGGTAAGCCGCTTGCGTTAGTGTTAAAAGCACTAGAGCAAAAATTTGGTGGGCGTAATAAAGTCTTTGCGGCATGGGGTTATGACAACATGATTTTAAAATCAGAATGTGATGCAAAAGAGTTGCGCATGCCATTTAATGAATACTTAAATGTTCAAACCTTGTTTCGTTTGCAACCGAATATGGATAATAAGCGTTGTGGGCAACGTGCCGCGATGGAAATCGTGGGCTTAGAGTGGGAAGGTCGTCAACATTCCGGATTTGTTGATGCCTTTAATTTGGCTCGTCTTGTGAACGTGATGTTTCAAGAAAAGTCATAAAGCATTAGATATAAAAAAGCCGCATTATGCGGCTTTTTTGTTTTTATCGCTTTCTAGCGGCACGTCGTTTCGGACGAGATAAGGTTTTTACGCTGCGGCTACGTTTAATAACCCGAACTTTTTGTTGTTTAGAAGGGAGCTGCTGCTCATGTATTTTAAAAAAACTTGAGCCATTTTAAAATGATCACCTCCAATACAACGGCCAGTACCATAAAGATACACAGCAAAGCAAACGCTGAGTGATCCGTTGCTCCCGGAATACCACCCACATTGACACCCAGTAAACTGGTAAAGAAACTGATCGGTAAGAAAGTGGCAGAAATAATGGACAATAAATAAGTATTTCGGTTTACACGTTCACTTTGAACTTGTGTCATGTATTCCTGAATTACGTCTAATTGCTCTAAAAAGAAGTCAATGGTTTCTGTGATTCGTACAATGGTGTCACGACTGGTTCTGATTCTCAGATCCCAAGGCTCAAAGAATTCCAAATCCGCTTCGATCAAATCATCGAGCGCAAACCGTTGTGGTTTCAAAAAGCGACGTATTTTCAGCAATCGCTTATTCAATTCCGAAAGTGTTTCCGCTGCGCCTTCGTAATCATTTTCTTCCATTTCATCGATCATGTCTTCGGTCGGCTCTAAAAAGTTATCGAGCGGACGAAAGAGATGTTCGATGATTTCTGGAATGAGTTCCGATAAGGTTTCAGGACCTCGTCCTTTCATCATTAAAGTACGTGTATCGGTGATCGCCTGTGATGGGTATTTACGAGTACTGATGATGCTGCCTCGATAATATAAAAATCGAATACTGAGCATTTCATCCGACTCTTCCCCTTCGTTTAAATTTACCCCTCGAAGTACGAGTAGAAAATCTTCGTCTTCTAACTCTTCAAAACGTGGGCGGCGATCATTGGATAATAGAATTTCAATGACGGATTCAGGTATTTGAGTTTGCTCTAACCAATCAGGTAAGTCATGAGCATCTCGTTGTACGTGATACCAACACCCTGAACGGAATGTTTGGCATTCTTCAGGGGGTAAATGTCGGACTTCGTTTCCGAATTCCCAAGCGTCGACATAAAAATCCGTAGACATAATGTTTCTCTCCTCAATATCCGGTTGGAGAACCCGTTTCAACTGCTCCTATGCCGTTGATAAAAAACAACACAGGGATGATTATGATGTTAGTTGCAGCTCATTGAATAAAATGAACTGTAAATAAGAAAGCGGCTGATTGTAACAGTGAAGATTCATTCGGGCAATAAATGTATGACAATTATACAAAAAAAGCAGATACTAGAATAAATTTTTATTTTTTTATTAATATCAGGTTTATTTTTCTGATATTTCTTTTTTTTAGAGAGTTAGTTTTGTGATTTATTATCTTCTGCCCTTTATTAGTATTGTCATTTGGGCTGGGAATGCGATAGTCAATAAGTTAGCTGCGGGTGTGATTGCACCGGGAGAAATTGCTTTTTATCGATGGCTTATTGCGGTGGCTTTATTAACGCCCTTTTTAATTCGCTCTGTATGTCGTCATTGGTCTGAAATTAAACCGTATTTACTCAAGTTGGCTTTTTTGTCTTTACTGGGGATGGTATTAAATCA
>CAMQZF010000115.1 GCA_947039525.1 uncultured Photobacterium sp.
TCGCCTCGAAACTCTTGCAGCAATAACGGAAAGTCCGCTGGGTGCAATTCGGTTAAGGTCATGCGATCGTCTTCGCGGATCTGTGCACGTGCTACTTTTGGTGAGCCTGGGTAGTAGCGCAGTTCATCGTTATCATTGAGTGCTTTAATGGCGTCGATGTAGCTAGCGATTTCTTCTGGAATATCATCACGATCCCAAATTCGAGCGATGCCTTCTTTGAATTCTCCGGTTTTTTCACTGCGTTCATCTTGCAGATCATAACGACCAACACCGGAATGCGTATCGTGGTAAACGAAAGGTTTGTCCTTTTGTTTTAGGGAATCCAGAATTAAAGATTGAACGATGTGTTTAATGACGTCGGCATGGTTGCCGGCATGAAAACTGTGGCGGTAACTCAACATAAGGCGCTCCGTGGATCGGGACAAAGAGGGCGGTATTATGGCGAATTGACGATGAAGATCTAGCCATTTTCGGATTTGGACTCAGCTTTGTGACCAAATTTCCTTGAGTTATAGCGAATCATTCTCACTGGGGATTGACATTTGCGCCGAGAAGTCCCATTTATGAAGAAAGCAAATATAAGGATAAATTCATGTCAAACCCATTACTTTCCATGACGGATCTGCCTCCCTTTTCTCAACTGAACCCTGCGGATGTTCTGCCTGCTGTTGAGGCATCTATTGAAGAATGCCGCACAACGATTGAACGAGTGCTTGCCGATAACGCGGTTGCAACATGGGAAAATTTGTGTGATCCATTGTCCGAAGTGGACGATCGTTTAAGCCGTATCTGGTCGCCAATTTCACATCTCAATGGTGTTAAGAATAGCGCTGAATTACGTGATGCTTATGAAAGTTGTTTGCCTCTGTTGTCGGATTACGGCACTTGGGTCGGTCAGCACAAAGGTTTGTATGACGCCTATAAAGGCATCAAAGCCAGCGCTGAATTTGAAACGTTAACGCAAGCTCAAAAGAAATCGATTACGGATGCGTTGCAATCGTTCGAGTTATCGGGCATTGGCTTACCAGCTGATCAACAACGTCGTTACGGTGACATCAGCAAGCGTCTGTCTGAGTTGTCTTCGACGTTCAGCAATAACGTATTAGACGCAACGATGGGCTGGACTAAGCACGTTGTGGATGTGGCTGAACTGGCTGGTTTGCCAGAGTCGGCGCTACAAGCGGCACAAGCAACGGCACAGTCAAAAGAGTTGGATGGTTACTTATTTACGCTTGAGATCCCATCGTATCTGCCAGTGATGACGTACTGTGAAAATCGTGAACTGCGTGCTGAAATGTACGAAGCATACGTAACGCGAGCTTCGGATCGTGGGCCCAATGCGGGTCAATGGGACAACTCAGAAATCATTGCTGAGAAACTCAAGTTAAGTCATGAGCTTGCTCGTTTATTGGGTTTCAATAGCTATGCTGAAAAGTCTCTGGCGACCAAGATGGCGGAAACGCCTGAGCAAGTACTGGGTTTCCTAAACGATTTGGCGGTACGCGCTAAGCCACAAGCGAAAAAAGACGTGGAAGAATTGCGTGAGTTTGCGCATCGTGAATTCGATCAAGCAGAGCTAGCGCCTTGGGATTTGGGTTTCTACAGTGAGAAGTTGAAGCAACATCGCTATAGCATTTCTGACGAAGAATTACGTCCGTATTTCCCTGAACAAAAAGTGGTATCTGGTCTGTTTGAAGTGCTCAATCGTGTCTTTGGCATGACCATTACTGAACGCGAAGGCGTAGATGTGTGGGATCCTTCGGTTAAGTTCTACGATATTACGGATCAAACTGGCGCATTACGTGGCAGCTTCTATTTGGATCTGTACGCGCGTGAGCACAAGCGTGGTGGTGCATGGATGGATGAATGCATGGTTCGCCGTACTCGTCTGGATGGCACTCTGCAATCGCCAGTGGCGTACTTAACTTGTAACTTCAGTAAGCCTGTTGGTGATAAGCCTGCGCTATTCACCCATGATGAAGTGGTGACCTTATTTCATGAAACGGGTCACGGTATTCATCACATGTTGACGAAGATTGATGTGCCTGCGGTATCGGGTATTAATGGCGTGCCATGGGATGCGGTTGAATTGCCAAGTCAGTTTTTAGAAAACTGGTGCTGGCAAGAAGAAGCCTTAGCCTTTATTTCGGGTCATTATGAAACGGGTGAGCCGTTACCAAAAGAAATGCTGGATAAAATGCTGGCAGCGAAGAACTTCCAGTCAGCGATGGGTATTTTGCGTCAGCTTGAGTTTGGATTGTTCGATTTCACTTTGTACGCGACGTACGATCCTGAAGTGGGTGCGAAAGTATTAGAAACTTTGGCGACAGTGAAAAAACAAGTTTCTGTGTTGGAAAGCCCTGAGTGGGGACGTTTCCCAAATGGCTTTAGCCATATCTTTGCGGGTGGTTATAGCGCGGGTTACTACAGTTACTTGTGGGCAGAGTTATTGTCGTGTGATGCATTCTCTCGTTTTGAAGAAGAGGGCATTTTCAACAAGGAAACAGGCCAAGATTTCTTGAATTGCATTCTTGAAATGGGTGGCAGTGAAGAGCCGATGGATTTGTTTAAACGCTTCCGTGGTCGTGAGCCACAATTAGATGCGTTATTACGCGATCGTGGTATTGATTGCTGAGTTTTTTATACTCTTGAATTTTACCAATAAAAAAAGGGCTCTTAAGAGCCCTTTTATATTTGGAACCGATAGACATTATTCAGTGCATGTTTTGATGCTTAATGGCCATCCCATGTCACTTTGACGATGGGCTTCTTGTTGCAACTCGGCTTGAGTTAGCGGGTTATTAAGAAGCCAATCGAGTGGCAAGGTTAGCTGTAATGTATTGTTCAGCGCTGTGATTTCGCACGGTGGTTGATTCTGATCATCTCGGCGATGACATAAAATGACGGCCAGACGCAATAATCGTAAAATTCGGGTAGCACTTTGTGCTGAAATTGCATGTTGTTCTGGGACGCTACTTAAATTGTCTCGGTAACGTCTGACTAACTCTGCGATCACGAATTTTTGAGCTAATGTGAATCCTGGTAAATCAAGGTGTTGAAGTAAATACGCACCGTGATCACCACTTTTCTTGAATTCAATGCTCGTTCCGATTTCGTGTAAAGCTGCCGAAGCGGTCAATAAATATAACGCCTGAGGATCGACACTCCACTGTGTTTTTATCAATAGTGAGTGAGCCACTTTTGATACGGCTTGAGCGTGAGCTTCATCTAATTGGAAACGATGTTGTATGCTACATAAGGTTCGTTCTCGAACATTATTGTGGCGCATTTGTGCCATCATTTCGTACACCATACCCTCTCTTAGTGCTCCCCCTGCTAACGTCATCGAATCAATTTGCAATGATTCAAATAACGCAATCAAAATGGATAACCCACTTGGGAACACTAACGCTCGTTCTAATGTTAGCCCTTCAATATCCAGATCTTCCAATCGTTCGTATTGCATGGCTTGACGTTGTAAGCGTTTTAATTTGGCTAAGGTGATGATTTCATCCATCCCTTGCGCAAGCATGATTTCTTGTAACGCTTGTACTGTGCCACTGGCACCGACGCACGTTGTCCAATCCAAGTTACGGTAAGGCTCAATGATGGGCGCTATCGTTGCTTTTGCCGCTTTTATAGCCGCATGAAAGTTATCTTCATTCAGATGACGATTTTTAAAGTAACGCTCAAGCCAAGTCACACAACCAATTTTGAGACTGGTTAGTGCTTTGGAATCAAACCCTTCACCGATAATGACTTCGGTACTGGCACCACCAATATCGACCACCAAGCGTTTTCCCATGCCACCGGAAGTATGCGCGACACCTTGATAGATGATACGGGCTTCTTCTTCGCCGGGAATGATGTCAATGCTGTGACCTAAAATGGTTTGTGCCTTGGAAAGAAAGTCGTGTGCGTTAATTGCAGTACGTAAAGCGGCTGTACCGACAATACGAATACGCTCCGCTGGAATGTCTTGTAAGCGTTCAGCGAATAAACTGAGACATTCCCAACCTCGTTGCATGGCATCTTCACTGAGTTGATTTTTGTTATCAAGCCCAGCGGCTAAACGAACTTTGCGTTTGATCTTAGCCAGTGTGTGCACACTGCCTGATACTTCTCGCACAATCCACATGTGGAAGCTGTTGGAGCCTAAATCAATGGCTGCATAAAGTGGCGAAATCTGACTTCTTTCCATAGAGTGATCTTACATTATTTCGACGGTTGAGTAGATTGAGGTGGGCGACGACGTTGACGTGAACGCTGTTGACCTTGCCCCTGCCCCTGCCCTTGTCCTTGACGTTGTGTATTATTACGTCGAGTTTGACCTTGGCGCTGTGTTTTCTGAATTGGTAATGGCGCTGGTAATTCAGTTAATAATGCATCTGAGTTGTATTTTGAAACTGGAATTGAGTGTTCAATGTAAGTTTCAATGGCCGTTAGGTTAATCGCGTATTCTTCACAAGCAAAACTGATGGAAGAGCCACTTTCGCCAGCACGGCCAGTACGACCAATACGGTGTACGTAATCTTCTGCATCATCAGGAAGATCGTAGTTGAAGACATGCGTTACTTGTGGAATATGCAAACCACGAGCGGCAACGTCTGTTGCAACTAGGATATCGACTTCACCTTGAGTGAATTGCTCAAGAATGCGCATACGCTTTTTCTGTGGTACATCGCCAGTTAGTAAACCGACACGGTGACCATCAGCCGCTAAATGTGCCCATAGCTGGTCACAACGGTGCTTTGTATTGGCAAAGATGATGGCGCGATCTGGCCACTCTTCTTCGATCAAACTCTGCAGTAAACACATTTTTTCGGTGTTTGATGGGTAGAAGAGTTCTTCTTTGATGCGATGACCCGTTTTTTGATCCGGTTCAACCACCACGCTTTCAGGATTGTTCATGTGCTCAAACGCTAACTCTTTTACTCGGTAAGAGAGAGTTGCAGAAAATAACATGCTCAAACGGTTTGTCGGTGCTGGCATACGACGGAACAAGAAGCGAATGTCTTTGATGAAGCCTAAATCGAACATGCGATCCGCTTCGTCTAACACCACAACTTGAATGCTGCGCAAATCAATCACACGTTGCTTATAGAAATCGATGATGCGACCGCAGGTGCCGATCAAAATATCGACGCCCTCTTCGAGAATTTTTTGCTGTTTCTCGTAAGCTTCACCACCGTATGCTAAACCAGCTTTTAAGCCAGTACTCGCCAATAATGGCGCAGCATCGTTGTAAATTTGAATCGCCAACTCACGCGTTGGTGCCATGATGATGGCGCGTGGATGGTTTGTTTTCCGATCCTCAGCTGCTGGATGCAGCAATAAATGGTTAAAAGTCGCAGTCAAAAACGCCAGAGTTTTCCCTGTGCCTGTTTGGGCTTGACCTGCAATGTCTCGGCCGGTGAGCATGACCGGCAATGCCAAGGCTTGAATTGGGGTACAATTAATGAACCCTTTTTCTTCTAAACCTTTTAAGACCAATGGATTCAATCCAAGGTCGGCAAATTTCTGCTCTGTGATGTGTGTCATTTTCATTTATATAGAATATCAGCTTAGGGTTGCAATACGAAACGGATTCCATTCAAATAGGAGATCGATTTGCGGGTAAAAGTTCACCGGCGATAAAATCAACCATTGGAGAGGTATATGAGCGATAAGATTGTTCACTTAACAGATGACAGTTTCGACAATGACGTGATCAATGCAGCTGGCCCTGTTCTTGTTGATTTCTGGGCAGAGTGGTGTGGTCCTTGTAAAATGATTGCGCCGATTCTGGATGAGATTTCAGAGGAATACGAAGGCAAGTTGACCATTGCGAAATTAAACATTGATCAAAATGCAGAAACAGCACCAAAATTTGGCATTCGCGGTATTCCAACTCTGCTATTGTTTAAAGACGGTGGCGTTGTGGCAACAAAAGTTGGCGCTTTATCAAAAACGCAACTGAAAGAATTTTTAGACGCGAATTTATAATCAGATTGTTTCAGAGTCGTGCATAATTTATGAATTGTGCGGACTCTGAATGCTTACTAAGCTAGACGTTAGTTAGGTTTGATGCTAACTTATCGCACAGTAATCCAAACCGTTCATTTCTTGACCAGCCCCATTGGTCAATTCCAATCTCAATTTACTATAGAACCCCGATTTTGACAGACAAGAATCCCACCACTATGAATTTAACAGAATTGAAAACCCAGCCGATTCCAAAGTTGGTAGCCCTTAGCGAAAGTTTAGGCTTAGAGAATTTGGCGCGTTTGAGAAAACAAGACATTATTTTTGCGATTCTCAAGCAACACGCAAAAAGTGGTGAGGACATTTTTGGCGATGGTGTTCTAGAAATATTGCAAGATGGCTTTGGTTTCCTTCGTTCAGGCGATAGTTCTTACCTTGCAGGTCCTGACGATATTTACGTTTCTCCAAGTCAAATTCGTCGTTTTAACCTTCGTACTGGCGATACAGTTTCCGGTAAAATTCGTCCACCGAAAGATGGTGAACGTTATTTCGCTTTATTAAAAGTGAATGAAGTTAACTACGACCGCCCAGATAACGCCCGTAATAAAATCTTATTTGAAAATTTAACTCCTCTGCATGCCAACTCTCGTATGCGTATGGAGCGTGGTAATGGCTCGAAAGAAGACATGACGGCACGTGTGTTGGATTTGGCTTCGCCAATCGGTAAAGGTCAACGTGGTTTGATTGTTGCTCCGCCAAAAGCGGGTAAAACCATGTTGCTTCAAAATATCGCTCAAAGCATTGCTAACAACTACCCTGAGTGTGTGTTGATGGTGCTATTGATCGATGAGCGTCCGGAAGAAGTAACGGAAATGCAGCGCTTGGTTAAAGGCGAAGTGATTGCGTCGACGTTTGATGAGCCAGCTTCTCGCCACGTACAAGTGGCTGAAATGGTGATTGAGAAAGCAAAACGTTTGGTTGAACATAAGAAAGACGTGGTCATCTTATTGGATTCGATTACTCGTTTAGCGCGTGCTTATAACACCGTGATTCCATCATCAGGTAAAGTATTAACCGGTGGTGTGGATGCGAATGCATTGCATCGTCCTAAGCGTTTCTTTGGTGCAGCACGTAATGTTGAAGAAGGCGGTAGCTTGACCATCATTGCAACAGCACTTGTGGATACGGGTTCTAAGATGGACGAAGTTATCTACGAAGAATTTAAAGGTACAGGTAACATGGAACTGCACCTTTCTCGTAAGATCGCTGAAAAGCGTGTGTTCCCTGCGATTGACTTTAATCGTTCAGGCACACGTAAAGAAGAACTACTGGCGAAACCTGATGAGCTGCAGAAGATGTGGATTTTGCGTAAAATCGTTCATCCAATGGGCGAAAGCGACAGCATGGAGTTTTTGATCGATAAGTTATCGATGACCAAAACCAATGATGAATTCTTTGATGCTATGCGTAAATCGTAATTGTCTCTGATTTTTATTTTTAAAAACGTCACTTCGGTGGCGTTTTTTTATGCTTGTTATTTGGGCTGTATCTCCGTATAAACTTTGAGTTATCTGGTTGATTGTACTGATCTTCCGTTTTGATTTTCGGTTTGAGTAAGGAATACACACCACCATGAAATTTCATGATTTACGTGACTTTATTGACGCATTAGAGCAAAAAGGGCTGTTAAAGCGAATTACCCATCCGGTTGATCCCAATCAAGAGATGACGGAAATTTGTGATCGAACATTACGGGCTAGTGGACCAGCTTTATTGTTTGAAAATCCGGTGGGGTATGACATTCCCGTTTTGGCGAATTTATTTGGTACGCCTGAACGTGTGGCCTTGGGAATGGGGAGACAAGATGTACGGGAGTTACGAGAAGTAGGGGAATTATTGGCGTATCTAAAAGAGCCAGAGCCTCCGCATGGATTTCGTGATGCGATAGAAAAGCTGCCGTTATTCAAACAAGTCTTAAATATGCCCGTCAAACGTTTACGAAAAGCACCGTGTCAGGATATCGTTTGGGAAGGTGATGAGGTGGACTTAGATCGTTTACCGATCATGAGTTGTTGGCCGAATGATGTTGCGCCTTTGATGACATGGGGATTGACCATTACTCAAGGTCCGAATAAAAAACGACAAAACATTGGAATTTATCGCCAGCAAAAAATTGGGAAGAACAAAGTCATTATGCGTTGGTTAGCCCATCGGGGTGGGGCATTAGATTTGCGTGATTGGATGGAAACACACCCTAATGAACCTTTTCCTGTTTCGGTTGCGTATGGTGCTGATCCAGCGACCATTTTGGGGGCAGTAACCCCAGTTCCCGATACGTTATCTGAGTATGCGTTTGCTGGGCTATTACGAGGCAGTAAGACAGAAGTCGTTAAGAGCTTAAGCAATAATTTGGATGTGCCAGCCAGCGCAGAGATGGTATTGGAAGGGTACATTGATCCAAACGAGTTTGCGGATGAAGGCCCTTATGGTGATCATACTGGGTATTATAATGAAGTTGAACGTCATCATGTTTTTACCATTACGCACATTACCATGCGGAAAAAGCCGATTTATCACAGTACCTATACTGGACGTCCGCCAGATGAACCTGCGGTGCTCGGCGTTGCTTTGAATGAAGTCTTTGTGCCTATTTTACAAAAGCAATTTCCTGAAATTGTGGATTTTTATTTGCCACCAGAAGGCTGTTCGTATCGAATGGCGATCGTCACGATGAAGAAACAATATCCCGGCCATGCTAAGCGCGTCATGATGGGGGTTTGGTCTTTTTTACGTCAATTTATGTACACTAAATTTGTGATTGTCTGTGATGATGATGTGAATGCTCGAGATTGGAATGATGTTATTTGGGCAATTACGA
>CAMQZF010000116.1 GCA_947039525.1 uncultured Photobacterium sp.
CGAGATCATAGCCGGTGACTGGAGTTCAGACGTGTGCTCTTCCGATCTGCGAAGATTTCTGATGATGCAATGCCGGGTGTGATCTTTATTCACGAAGGTGCTTGGTTACAGTTAGACAGTAAAGGACGTTGTAACTCAGGTTCAATTAATATGCTGACAACAGCTAAGCCAACCAGTGGTTTAGCACAGGCAACCAGTGCGAATACTTGTTTGGCGTACTTCAAGAAGTGTACGGATCCAGAAACACCAAACAAAGCGTATGAGCCGCCAAAGATTGTGAAGCCAGAGTACGCGGTGGATCTTTGGAGTTTAGAGTTGGGTAAACGTTTAAAAGCCGTTGAAAGCTCTTCAGGTGGAAAGCAATCACCGGGTGAAGCCTTGTTCTACAGCAGTTGTACTTTGTGTCACGCGGCACCAAAACCGGGTGATATGACATTCAATCAGTGGAAAGGCATCACACAAAGTATGTTCCCACGTGCAGGCTTATCGGCACCAGATCGTAAGTTGGTGTTGGCTTTCTTAGAAAAGAATGCCAAGAAATAAGAGACACAATAAAAAGCCCACCTTTTGGTGGGCTTTTTTTTATCTTTATTTTCCTTTATCTGTTAAGGCAACGTGGATTGTGCTGAAAGGAAGTGTCTTTAATATTACAAGGTAGACTCTATTGGGCAACCATTATTCATTTTTTGGAGTGTTGCACCGACACTCAATAAATTACGCTTGTAGTGGGCTTTTACCAGTTGGTAATCCAAAGAAGGAGCAAACCACATGGCTAATGTGCGATCTTTAGCAACTTGTTGAACCTTTATCGTGTCTGTTTTACCGTAAATCGTATTGATGATTTGATGACCTTTCACCGCAAAATAATAATGGCTAACTTCATCACCGTTCAGCATATTAAAATCGAATTTTGTTTTACCTTGCATTAAATCCCAGCGCATTTGTGTCGCAATGCCATCCCCATCCAAAATTGGTAAATTATTTGCGATGAAGTTCTTTGATTGACCATCAATCGTAATCGTTGACTTGTGCCCATTCGGACTGAAAGTTGCGCTGCGATTGCCTGACATCATGCCCGTAATATTTCGGGAAAACGATCGCACCAAATAATGCCCATCTTGATCAGACCAATCAATGTTTGA
Organism: uncultured Photobacterium sp.; assembly: GCA_947039525.1. Taxonomy (GTDB): domain Bacteria; phylum Pseudomonadota; class Gammaproteobacteria; order Enterobacterales; family Vibrionaceae; genus Photobacterium. Next base: position 1,143 of record CAMQZF010000116.1, read on the forward strand.
TTGTTGTTTTATCTTGGCTTTAGTGATCAACAAACTGATTTGTCCATAGCTGGTGATCGCAACATTTTGTCCTTTCCAATGTTCATTTCGTTGGAAATAACCGACGTCAGCACCGCTGAGTGACAATGTGTAGGTTAATGTCTTTTCACATCTTGGGTATTGCATAGGAGAGGCCGCGTACGTCATGCCAGAAAAAAGACTTATGCTAAGTAAAAAAAGAGATCGAAATCGCATCGTAAGGGCTCCAGAATCCATAAGGTCAAGCGTAAAGCAAAAGAAAAATACAGTGTAACGAAACCGTCTCACGGTATGTCATTGTTTCGCCATATTTTATGAGTGATGAATCAGCAGAATTATTATGCGTGGATATTTTTATAGTAGGTGCAAATCGTGTCTCACGAAGAATATTTTTTAATAGAACGCAAAGAAAATCAGAAAAAAAGAACAATATTAACTCCTTAATTTTCCAAGATTATTTTGTCAATTTTTACGTTTCATTTAGCCATGATTACGAACATATTGATTGATAAGACTTTTTTTTATGATGTTTTAATGATGATTTAATGAAACAAATTTGACGATTTTTTGTTCAGATTCTATTTTTATTGAGGCTTTAATAATAGAGGAGACCCACCAATGAAAAAAATGAACTCAGCATACCGATTACAATTGATCAAAGAAGTCGCAATGAAGAAAAGAATGACGGCGAGTGGGGATCCGATGGCGCATCATATTTCCCAGTTATTGGACTCTAATGAATCACCATTGAATCTCCGCTCTCATGACACCCATTACAATGGTACCCATTATGATGAGCGCATTGGCGGTTGGGTGAGCGATTTATGGGATAATCAAAAATAACCCCTGCAATGAATGTGCGTATAAGGCTTTTTTCTCGCTGAGGGTTGTTGTACATTGCATTGACTTTACAGAAATAGGTTGATGAATGAATTATCTCGCATTGGACAGTTACCCTCGCAAGTGGATCTTTACGCACGCTTCTATGCCGGTTCCGGCAGACGATCTCTCTAAAATAAAACCGTTATCGCTTGCGCGATCCGCTCAACTTTGGCGTGATATGGTCAGTCGCCAGAGCCCTGATGCCGATCATTTTGATTCTGATGATTGGATGTTAAATCCGAAAATGTGGGCATTGCCGTCTTTTTCTTGGCAAGAAGCTTGGGATGCCGATGAAGTAGATTTACCTGCCCCTTTCGCCGAGTTTATTGATTGGGACGACAATGTGACGGTGTATTTTTGTTATGAAAAATACAATATCGTAGAAACACAATGGGGAGTGTTAAAGCGCCATTGGAAAAACTTTCTATTTTTTGATAACGGTCCATTTTTGATTGGTCGTCGAAAATCCGAAGTTGTGTGGTTTCAATCGGACGGTACTGCGCAATTAGGCCATCGCCCATTGGCGTAATGAACGATGCCAAGCCATCATGAGTGATCCGATTTAAAATGGGGCAGCAATTGTGAAATGCATTGCTGCCCTTGTGTTAAGAAACGATCACTTGAATGCACAGAGGCTTCAGTTCGAACAATGGGGCGATGTTGTGGTTGCGTTAAAATTAACAGAACGCGAGTGCAATGACTGCCAACTTGCAAATCAATGGCCTCTTGGCTGACGCTGAACGTGGCAATCTGATGGGACAGCACTTGGCGTCCTTCAATATAGACGGATCCCGACTGTACATATAAAAATCCTGTGGTTGGCTGTGTTTGTTGGGGATAACGCCAACGGCAGTACGCCATAATATGAATGTCTAGAAAGGTAAGTGGTTGCTGACAATAAGCAGGGCTACTCTGTTCTTGATAATCGCCAACCAAGACTTTGGTTGTGGATTGATTATTCTCAATTAATGGACATTGAGTTGCAGTATGCACTTGGTATTGTGGGGGTTGTAATTCAGACACTCCGCAAGGCAAGGCGCGCCAGAGCGAGAAACACTCCACTTCACCATGACGTGGAATTAATTTGTCTTTATGAACAATACCTGCCCCTGTGGTTAAAATTAATAAATCGCCACTGTTCAATTTATGTTGATGTCGTACAAAGGTGTGATTCTGATCGTTTTCCGGAATCGAGGAAAAGTGTCCATGGGTATGATGCATTTCCCCTAATATTGGGTAAGTTAAACTTTCAATGCCAGAATGACCGTGAAAATCCAAGCCCGTTGGATGAAGTAAGTGCTGTTCTTGGTAATGATCCCAGAGCATGATCGGCGTGAGATCCAAGTTATTATCGTTGGGGATGAAATGCGTCATAGCACCGACAGTTCTGCCGTAACGAACTGTATTAATGTGTCGTTTTAACGTCATGATCAATTAAGATTTCAAAGTGATGTTTACAGCTTAGTTGGTGTTGATTCGTCCAGCAAAGGCAATCTGTGACGGATTTATTTTATGATATAACGAAATCAACAAAGCGAAATCTTGTTTTTAAGATGAGGAGAGCTTATTAATTCCCTGTCATCAGAAAAACAGAACATTTTTTGATGACAGGAAAATGAAGCGTGATTAGAAGCTGTGGCTGTATTGAATACCGAACAGCATTGCATCCGCGCGGGTTGTTGCATGTAAACGAATAGGGAAAGTTTCGCTTAATTTTTCAGTAAAGTTTTGATCTTCTCCCATGATGTAAGCAAAACCAAGATCAATGCTGGTGTTGGTATTCATGTGATAAGTTGCACCAGTCGTAAACCATTGACGATCTGAGTCTGGAATTGCAATAGATTTAACATGATCTGTAGCCGAAATGTCATACATGTAGCCAGCGCGCAATGTCCATTGTGGATTCAGATAGTAAATGCCACCTAAAGAAATGTGTCCGCCGTCTTTCCATGCGTAATTTTTCTGAGTGCCGGCAAAATTCAGATGATCAAAGCGACTCCAGCCCACCCATTGTACGGCATATACGGCCGCAAATTTTTGATTGATGCGATGGTAGCCAGAGAACTCGACCATGTCCGGTAATGGAATTTCTAACGAGTCAGCATGAGAGCCTAATGATTCAACGGTGCCTTTTGTCTTAATTGTTGGGCTATAACGATACGATAAACCAAAGCGGTTATTAGTATTGTATTGATAGACTGCACCTAAGTTAAAACCAACACCAGTACCTTTTGTATCTACATTGATAACTGGGATTCTTTTATTTGTTCTAAAGAATCGTTGTATTTTTCCTTGACCGTGTATGACATCAATTCCTGCACCAAAACTCCATTGCGAGTTTAATCGGTACGCAACACTAGCTCCTAAATTAGCGCTGTGAATACTAGTAGTTCCACCAAAGCCTGGTGCAAGGTAATCATCATCAAATTGAGTTGTAGTACCAAAATTTGAGTAAGCACTGACACCCCAAGCCCAGTGTTGATTAACAGGCATAACCAAATAAGCGTTTGGAACGTATGAAGTCCCACTAAGGTCGTCTGCCTGTAAATTTGAATGTTTTGCGAAATCAATTCTAGCTTCTTTTACTCGTGAGTCTGTTTTTATGACAGTGAAGCCTGCTGAAAAGTTTGGGCGGGAAAATAGCATCATTGCAGCAGGGTTTCGTGCCATTACCGATGCGTTGTCCGCAATCACCCCATCACCTGCAAAGGCTTGTCCTAAGCCCGTTGCCGATTGCGCATTAATTTGAAAACCTGCTGCAAACACCGACGTGGAGCCTAAAGACAATGCCAAAGTAATTGCCTGACACAAAATCCGCTTATTATTCATAGTTTGTTGTTCTTATTATGTGAATCTGAAAAGAGTTCAGAAGGTGTTTTATTCTAAAAATGTATTGATTGGAAAGCAATGATTCCGCATCTTGATGTGAAGGATAAAAGGAAAAGATATTAATAAGTTACACTCATTCATTGTCTATTTTCAGATTTGTAGATGAAATGACATGGCTCTGTTTCTTTTCTGTAATGGGTTAGTGTGATTAGGTAAAAGAAAACGTTATCGGATGTGAGAGGTGGATTCGATTTTTGTTTCTCTTTATAAACTCAGGTAGAGTGAGCAACATATTAACAACAAAAAAGACAACAATAGCCACTGGATTGGCATGACGATGGAGAGGGATTCATGTTACCTGCATTAACTCAACAAGAGAGCATTCATACCGAGGTGCTCGCTTACCTTGACGCACTTACTCAGCATGGCTTTGAGGGGGACATTGAAACACACTATGCAAGTCGACTTGCTGTGGCGACAGATAACAGTGTCTATCAATGCATTCCACAAGCCGTGATTTTTCCAAAACATACCGATGATCTCATTCGGATTGGTCAAATAGGCCAAGCAGAAACGCATCGAAGTGTGACCTTTTCAGCGCGTGGTGGCGGTACGGGAACCAATGGTCAATCATTAACATTAGGGGTGGTTGTTGATGTATCGCGTCACATGAATCAAGTGCTTGAGATTAATGCAGAAGAAAAATGGGTGCGTGTTCAGTCGGGTGTCGTAAAGGATCAGCTAAACGATGCATTACGTCCTTTAGGGTATTTCTTCTCTCCCGATTTATCGACTAGTAACCGAGCAACCATTGGTGGAATGATCAATACGGATGCGTCTGGGCAAGGCTCTTTGATTTATGGTAAAACCTCCGATCATGTGTTGTCTTTACAAGCTGTGCTGGTGGATGGCAGCTTGTTGGATACAGCGCCAGAATCGGTTTCCACTCTTAAACAAACGAATGACTTTGCTTCTTCATTGCAGGAGCATGCTTTATCAATTGCAGCGACCATTTGTCGTAAATACCGCCCTCAAATTCTTGAAAAATTTCCGCCCTTAAATCGTTTCCTAACGGGATACGATCTGAAAAACAGTTATAGCGATGAAACGGATCAATTTGATGTCACCCGTTTATTGTGTGGTGCGGAAGGCTCTTTAGCTTTTATTGCAGAGGCAAAACTCAATATTACGCCAATTCCAACGGCGCGTACTCTCGTTAACATTCAATATGACAGCTTTGATTCGGCGTTAAGAAACGCGACAATGATGGTCAAAGCGCAAGCGTTGTCTGTGGAAACCATTGACTCTACGGTATTGGATTTAGCGAAAAAAGACATTGTGTGGCATACCGTCAGTGATGTGATTAAAACCATTCCTAATCGTGTGATGGCTGGTATTAATATTGTTGAGTTTGCCGATCAAGATATCGTGAATAACCAGCAAAAAGTCACACGTTTGTGTGAGCAATTAGAAACAATGATTGCCAATCAACAAGGCGGCATTATTGGTTATCAAGTGTGTGATGAGTTAGCCAGTATTGAAAAAGTGTACGCTATGCGTAAGAAAGCCGTTGGCTTACTTGGCGCTACCAAAGGGGCTCGAAAGCCCATCGCTTTTGCGGAAGATACTTGCGTGCCTCCGGAGAATTTGGCCGATTTTATTGCTGAATTTCGTGCCTTATTGGATCAACATCAATTGCATTATGGCATGTTTGGGCATGTGGATGCGGGGGTACTGCATGTGCGTCCCGCCTTTGATCTCTGCGATTCTGAACAAGAACAAACCATGAAGCTGATTTCCGATCATGTTGTGCGCTTAGTTGCCAAATACGGTGGCTTAATGTGGGGAGAGCATGGTAAAGGTTTTCGCTCTGAATATGGTCCTGAGTTTTTTGGTGAGACTTTATTTGAACAATTACGTCGAATTAAAGGTGCCTTTGACCCCGATAATCGTTTGAACCCCGGTAAAATTTGTACACCTTTGGAGAGTGATGCCGAATTGGTACAAGTGGATGGGGTGAAACGAGGGCATTATGATCGCCAAATTCCAATTCAGATGCGCGAGAGCTTTCGTCAAGCGATGGAGTGCAACGGTAACGGTTTGTGTTTCAATTACGATACGCGTTCACCCATGTGTCCTTCAATGAAAGTGATGGCGGATCGCCGTCATTCGCCCAAGGGTCGCGCTGGATTAATTCGGGAATGGTTGCGTTTATTGTCAGTACAAAATATCGATGTCATGCAATTAGAAACCGACATTCAAGAACGTGGTTTTTCGCTAAAACATCTGATCGAACGCAGTAAAAATAGTTGGAATAAACGTAAGGGCGAATACGATTTTTCTCACGAAGTCATGGAGTCGATGAATCTGTGCTTGGCGTGTAAAGCGTGTGCTACTCAGTGTCCGATTAAAGTTGATGTGCCGAATTTCCGTTCACGTTTTATGCAGATGTATTACGATCGTTATCAACGTCCCGCTAAGGATTATCTTGTGGCGTATGTTGAAGATTATGTGCCTTTGATGGCAAAAGCCCCTTCGGTGTTTAACGCATTAATGCGCCCTAGTTGGTCACAGACTTTGACAGAAAAAACGTTGGGTTATGTGGACATGCCTTTATTGTCTGTCCCAACGTTGAAAACACAATTGAAAGAACATCACGCTCAGCAATTTAATTTATCTTGGCTACAGGCGTTGTCGGACACTGAACGCGAACAATACGTTCTCATTGTGCAAGATCCTTTTACCAGCTTTTATGATGCAAAAGTGGTTTCAGATTTTGTTCGTTTTATCGAGTGCATTGGTAAAAAGCCGATGTTAGTACCGTTTGCGCCCAATGGAAAAGCACAGCATATTAAAGGTTTCTTGAAAAAGTTTGCCAAAACTGCCACCAATACCGCTACTTTTCTAAATCAGTTACAAGCGTTGAATATTCCAATGGTCGGCATTGATCCTGCGCTAGTCTTGTGCTATCGAGATGAATACAATGAGATTTTAGGTGAGAAAAGAGGCGATTTTTCTGTGTTAATAGCGCATGAGTGGTTATTACCTCAGTTAAATAACGTACCGATGCGGACATCAAAAGAGCCAATTAAACCTTGGTATTTATTTGCCCATTGTACGGAAAAGACTAAGTTACCAAACGCTGAAAAAGAGTGGGGTGTGATTTTTCAGCACTTTGGAGAAACCTTACAAACTATCCCTGTTGGTTGCTGTGGCATGGCGGGGACTTTTGGTCATGAAAAAGACAAAGTCACCATTTCGAAAGACATTTATCATTTAAGTTGGTTGGAAAATTTGGCTGAACTGCCAACGGAACGTTGTTTAGTGACAGGGTATTCGTGTCGAAGTCAGGTCAAACGTTGGGAAAAGAAAACCGTCTTACATCCAATTCAGGCCTTATTGAGTGTCATTGAATAACGCTTATTCGATTTTTTGATAAAAGTAGAATAAACAAAAAGGAGCCTTTATGGCTCCTTTTTTATTGGGTGGGAATTCTGAATTAAGCTTCAGATGGCAGGTTGTTTGGCGACAACCAACGGTATACTGCACCTGCAATGATGGCACCAAGAATAGGCGCAACCCAGAATAGCCACAATTGAGAAACGGCAGCAAAGTGACCGCCAAATGCTTCAATAATTGCAGGGCCTGTGCTTCGCGCTGGGTTTACTGATGTATTGGTAACAGGAATACTGATCAAGTGAATAAGGGTTAATGATAAACCGATAGCAAGACCCGCCATTGATGGCTTAGCCAGTTTATGAGTAGCCCCTAGGATGATGAATAGGAACATGAAAGTCATCACAGCTTCACACACAAAACCAGAGGTCATGCTGTAGTGACCAGGTGAATGTAGGCCGTAACCGTCAGTAGCAAAACCACCGGCTAATGAGAAATCCGCATTACCGCTGGCAATCACG
>CAMQZF010000117.1 GCA_947039525.1 uncultured Photobacterium sp.
GTTACGAACATAGTCTTTTGCCATTTGATTTCGCATTAAAAAGCCCTGCTAAAGAGCAGGGCTTTTTCTTTTATTCTGTTGGTGTTGTTTGTTGATTTTGAAGATCAACAACTTGGTTATCGATCAAACGAACACTGCCAAGAATGGCAGACATTAAGATCACCGCTTGTTGTGTATTCTCATCAATTTCTTGTAATGTTATTGCATCACGAATGTAAGAATGATCAGGTTGTAAACCACCAGCTCTAAGTTGGTCATTTGCATCAATGACGAGTTCATCATAGTCATTGCGTCCACCGCGCATCTGTTGGCTTATCCAACGCATAGTGCGTGCAAGAACAGGCGCACGTTGGCGCTCATCACCGGTTAATAAACCATTACGAGAGCTCATCGCTAATCCATCCATAGCGCGTACGGTTGGAACACCAATGATTTCTGTGCCAATGGCTAAATCCAATACCATTTGACGAATTAAGGCCAATTGTTGGTAATCTTTTTCACCAAAGCAAGCGACATCCGGTTGAACAATATTAAGTAATTTAGCAACAACGGTTGCGACACCTTTGAAATGCCCTGGACGGATTGCGCCCTCTAAGATGTTAGCGAGTCCCGGTACTCTCACACTGGTTTGTTGATCTAGGCCATTTGGGTACATGATTTCAGGGGTTGGAATGAAGACTAAATCCACGCCTTCTTTTTCCAACTTTTCTAAATCTTGATCCAAAGTACGAGGGTAGTTTGCTAGATCATCGGCTTTATCAAATTGCATTGGGTTAACGAAAATACTCGCGACGACGACATCGGCGTGTTCACGTGCTTTTTTTACTAAGGTTAAATGACCGTCGTGTAAGTTGCCCATTGTTGGGACAAAGGCAATACGACGTCCTTCACGACGCCACATTTGGACTTGTTCACGAATGGCAGAGATATCAGCAAAAGAATTCATGGTTTTTCCTTATTCAAATGTGTGTTCTTGACCAGGAAAAGTACCGGCTTCGACTTCTTCAATGTATTTACTTACGGCCTGACGCATATCGCCTGTTTCCGCTAAGTAGTTTTTAGAGAAACGAGGAATGTAGTTGGCTGAAATACCAAACATATCGTGCATCACAAGAATTTGACCGTCAGTGCTGTTACCTGCACCAATACCGATGACTGGCACTTCAACTGCTTTAGTAATGCGTTCAGCTAGGCTTGCTGGGACACATTCTAATAGGATGATTTGTGCTCCCGCATTTTTAAGCAAAATGGCGTCTTTCACCATTTGTTCGGCTTTATCGCAATCACGGCCTTGTACTTTGTAACCACCAAAAATATTAACCGCTTGTGGGGTCAAGCCTAGGTGAGCACAGACTGGTACAGAACGCTCAGTCAAACGAGAGATGGTTTCAGCTAACCAAGCCCCGCCTTCAATTTTTACCATATTGGCACCGGCACGCATGAGCTTTCCTGCTTCTTCACAAGCTTGTTCTGGGGTGCTGTAGCTCATGAATGGCATATCAGCCATTAAGAGTGCGTTTGGGCTGCCTGCGCGTACACTGCGAGTGTGGTACGCAATTTCATCCGTCGTCACGGCTAATGTGTCAGGTTTTCCTTGAAGGACCATCCCTAACGAATCGCCAACCAACATGACAGGAACATTTTGTTGCTCAAATAATTGAGCAAAGCTGGCGTCATAAGCTGTTACAGACGCAAATTTACGACCTTCACGCTTCCATGTCATTAGATCGTTGATAGTTATTTTTTTCATAGTCTCTTCCTTACCCATGATATTTATGACTGTTGCCAGATGGCAAGACCATTACGATCCACGTCTTGTAAGAGTGAACTCAATGCGGTTTGATCTGGCAGTATAAAATCAGGGGCTATTTCGGCAAGTGGATAAAGCACGAATTCACGTACTTTCATTCCATAATGTGGCACGGTAAGACGCTCGCAATCGTGAATCAGATCGCCATACAACAAAATATCGAGATCTAGGGTACGAGGCCCCCAACGCTCATCTTTACGTACACGTCCATGCGCCAGTTCAATGGCTTGGGTGCAGTCGAGTAAGTCGAGCGGAGATAAGGTCGTGGCAATTTCAACAACGGCATTAATGTAGTCCGGTTGATCTTGAGGTCCCATGGGCGTGCTGCTGTACAGTGAAGATGCTTTAATGACATCAACACCGTCAATTTCAGATAAGGCTGTAATGGCGTTTTGAGCTTGGGTGACAGAGTCACCCAAGTTACTGCCAATTGCGATAAAGGCACGAATCATGATTGCGGTGCCTTGGCTTGCGGCTTTTTCTTACGACGTGGTGGACGGCGACGGCGACGTTGTCCTGTGCTTGATCCTTCACTTAATTGTTGAAGCATATTTTGACGAACAGGGCGTTCGCTTTGTAGGAAAAGCTGCCACCACGTTGCTAATTCTTTGATGTTTTCACTTTCAAATTCAGCACGCATTTCTAAGAAATCAAAGGCAGCGCGGAATTTAGGGTGTTCCATCATTTTAAAGGCACGCTTGCCACTGCGGCGATCAAGGCGCAATTGCTGTTGCCAAATATCACGGACTGTTGTGGTATGACGACGTGGAATTGCAATGGTTTTTACTTGCTCGTCTAATAAGTCGTTTGCGGCAACCATAAAGGCGTCGTAATACATTAGACCGCTGGCTTGGCTGACTTCTTCGGCACGAATGGTCAATGGATACCAAAGCATGGCGGCAAACATAAAGGCTGGATTGATGCGTTGATCGTTTTCAACACGTTTATCCGTCGCCATTAAGATATGTTCGATCATTTGTTCCGTTTGGCTGCTGTGATCTTCAGTGAAGTGCTCAGCCAGCAAAGGGAACAATTGTTGGAACAAATTATATTCGCGCAATAAATGGTAAGTCGCGACACCTTGACCGGATTGCAGTAACTTTAGGCTTTCTTCAAACAAACGAGCCGCTGGAATATCACGTAATAACGTCGACAGCTCTTTTATGGGCGCTTCTGTTACTGGTTCAATGGTCATATCCAATTTAGCGGCAAAGCGGATTGCTCGAAGCATTCGAACGGGATCTTCACGGTAACGGGTTTCAGGATCACCAATAAGGCGAATAATGCCCTGATCAAGATCGCCTAAGCCATTCGCAAAGTCGCAGACACTAAAGTCTTGGATGTTGTAGTACATGGCGTTAACGGTAAAGTCACGGCGTTCTGCATCTTCTTCAATGCTGCCATAAACATTGTCACGCAATAACATGCCTTCTTGATTGGTCGCAGAAATTTGATTGCGACCTTTTCCTGTTTCAGCAGGTTTGGCAATGGCATCACTGTGGTGACCACGGAACGTGGCAACTTCAATAATTTCACGCCCAAAAAGAATGTGAGCGAGGCGAAAGCGTCGACCAATTAAACGACAATTACGAAAGAGTTCTTTGATCTCTTCTGGAGTCGCATTAGTGGCTATATCGAAATCTTTGGGTTGCTTATTTAGCAATAGATCTCGAACGCCACCACCCACTAAATACGCATCAAATCCTGCCTTGTTTAGGCGATAGAGCACTTTTAGCGCATTCTCGCTAATATCTTTACGAGATATGTTGTGCTCTTGGCGTTGAATAACTTGCAAGGAATGTCCCTCGATGGTGCGAGAACTGTCTTCTCGATTCAATACCTTACGGCAAAAACTGGCTACGCGATTAAAAATGGTACACCTCATTATGGAGCGTCGGAGCGTTTAAACAGCCGCACATGATATATCACGGCAAGCCATTTTAGAATCCTAGCGTAATGGCGGTGGTCTTAGGTAACGCGTGTATTTGCCAGTGTTGAACGCCCCAGTCGAGGATTTCACTAATGCTTGCACTGGTCAGTTCGGGCGGCGGATTCATGGCAAGAAATGTCATGGCCTGAAGCAGAGCCGGTTTGGGATTGTGTTTATCGATCGCTGGTGCGTGGTTTTGTTTTGATAATTTATTGCCATTGTCCGTCACAGCCAGCGGCAAGTGCAGGTAGTTTACTGGCGTGTGTCCAAGCTGGCAATATAAGCCGATTTGTCGTCCTGTTGGTTCAATTAAATCGGCACCTCGAACGATCTCGGTGACACCTTGTTCGATGTCATCAATAACGACCGCGAGATTATACGCGAATAGACCATCACGGCGGACTAATGTGAAGTCTTCTCGAGCTAAATCTGTGGGTAAATGAATCGTACCGTGCAGCTGGTCGTGAAATTCGGTGATGGGCTGTTTGTTTTTTAAACGAATGGCACCTTCAGTGTGGTGCTGAGTACGGCAATGACCTTGGTAGATGCCGCCTTGGGCTTGAATAACCTTTCGTGTGCATTGGCAATAATAGGCTTGTTGCTGTGTGAGCCAATGCTCGACTTGTGCTTGGTAGGTATCATAACGCTGGCTCTGGTACATGATGCCATCGTCCCATTCGAGTCCATAGGCTTCTAAAGTATGTAAGATGTCGTCTGCTGCGCCTTTCATTTCTCGAGGTGGATCTAGGTCTTCAATGCGAACCAGCCATTTGCCTTGTTGTGAGCGGGCTTGTAAATAACTGCCGAGTGCGGCAATTAATGATCCAAAATGAAGGGAGCCAGAAGGCGTGGGCGCAAAGCGTCCAACGTAAGCGGAGTGTGTGCTCATGATGAAGTTCCAATGAAAAAGGGAGCACAGGCTCCCTTTCAACGTCAGTTAACGAGTATGGACTCGAATTAACCTGCCATTTGTTTTTCTTTGATTTCTGCTAGTGTTTTACAATCGATACATAAGTCAGCCGTTGGACGTGCTTCCAAACGACGAATACCGATTTCTTCACCACAAGAATCACAGAAACCGAAATCATCATCTTCAATACGCTGAAGGGTTTTTTCGATCTTTTTGATCAGTTTGCGCTCGCGATCACGATTACGCAGTTCAAGGCTAAACTCTTCTTCTTGAGAGGCGCGATCCACTGGATCAGGAAAGTTAGCGGCTTCGTCTTGCATGTGGTTTACAGTACGTCCAACTTCTTCACGAAGTTGATTACGCCATGCTTGAAGAATTTTACGGAAGTGGCCCAATTGTGCCTCGCCCATGTATTCTTCATTGCCCTTAACTTGGTAAGGTTCAACCCCAGCAATAGCCAGGATGCCTAGCGATTTTTTTACTTTGCTCTCTGGCATATAGCATCTCCTAATATACCCATAACCGTCACTGGTTAATTTTGGGCGGTATCTATAGCAGAAAGGGCTCTCAGTGGCAATTACTGCCTTCCTTCAATTCTATACCAATGTGAAGAAAGCAGCATTTTTCTCGCTTATTGATTGAATTTTATACGATGAGCAATTTTTATCTCATCCTTTTTCACATCGGCTTTATAAGCAAGAATTTCCACGCCCGCCTGTTCGGCTTTTTGAATCCAGATTAAATAATCAGAATCGATGTGGCCTGCAATTTCCATACGTTCAATCGCAGAATGTAAGACCGCAAACATAAGTACTGCTCGCTTGCCTGATTCTGCTTGTGCGATCAATTCTCGTATGTGTTTTTGTCCACGTTGAGTAATCGCGTCAGGAAAACTGCCGATGCCATTGTGATATAACGTGACGCTTTTGACTTCAATGTAGCAATCCGGTTTGTCATCGGCGCTGAGTAAAATGTCTATTCGACTGTTTTCATTGCCGTATTTCACTTCGGTACGCAGAGAAGTGTAGCCTAAGAGTTCGGTAATGATGCCATTTTCTATGGCATCTACAATCAGACCATTGGCCGTTAAGGTGTTTACACAAATCCAATCATTGTGTTGTGTCTGTGTGAGTTCCCATGTTTGTGGGTATTTACGTTTGGTGTTGCTTGATGTGGAATACCACACGGTGTCATCTTCAGTGGCGCATCCTGTCATTCTTCCTGTGTTCGGACAATGAATGGTGATTTCTTGCCCATTTGGCAAACGAATATCAGCAAGGAATCGTTTGTAGCGACGAATGAGCGTGGCAGATTGCAAATCGGGTTTGTATTTCATACTTCGTTGTTTGTCATGATGTGAAGTTCTGAGTGTAAAAGATTCGGGTACAATCCCATATCTTCTTCTGATTGTTTTATTTTTTTGTGAATAAGGGGGGCGAGTGCCCAATTTACCTATTGATTGTGTGTTGCCGTCTTTGTTGGATTCAATCGTTGCTCATTCTCAATGTATTTTGAAAGCTCCACCGGGTGCGGGTAAATCTACGCGTTTTCCCTTCGCTTTATTGCAAGATAAACGAATAACCGGGCGTATCATTTTATTAGAGCCTCGGCGATTGGCAGCCCGTAATATTGCGCATTTTTTGGCGTCTCAATTGGGCGAAAAAGTAGGGCAGACGGTTGGATTAAGAATGCGAGGTGAAACTCGTGTCAGTCATAAAACTCGATTGGAAATCGTCACTGAAGGTGTGATGACGCGTTTGTTGCAAGATGATCCGGAATTAACAGGCGTCAGCGTACTCATTTTCGATGAGTTTCATGAGCGCAGTTTGCATGCGGATACGGCATTAGCGTTTGCTTTGGATGTGCAAGCGGCATTTCGTGAAGACTTACGCATTGTGGTGATGTCAGCAACGTTAGAGCAACAGGCTTTGCAAGTTTTACTGCCTAAGGCTGCTTATGTTGAATCAGAAGGGCGCTGTTATCCCATTGAATACCGCTATGACTTACCTAATGATACGAAGCAATGGTTGCCTCATGCACTGAAATGCATTGTTAGCCTACTTCAGGAGGAGTCTGGCTCTATGTTGGTCTTCTTGCCTGGAGTGAAAGAAATTCGTTGGCTAGCGCAGAAATTAGAGCGTTGTGTGGCGACCTCTGTCCGTATTTGTCCTTTGTATGGGCTACTTTCTCAAGAGGCACAGCAAGCGGCGATTGAGCCTGCTGCATCGGGGCTGCGCAAAGTGGTTTTGGCGACGAACATTGCTGAAACCAGTTTAACCATTGAAGGGGTGCGTTTAGTTGTCGATTGTGGTTGGGAGCGCGTATCACAATGGGAAGCATCAACTGGATTGTCGCGTTTACAGATGGTGAGAATTGCACAATCGTCGGCGGAACAGCGTGCCGGGCGAGCGGGGCGTTTAGAACCGGGTATTTGTGTGCGTTTGTATTCACAGGAAGGCTTTCATCGTCAGCCACAAAATCCAGTGCCTGATGTTTTGCGCTCGGATTTGACATCTTTAGCTTTGGAATTGGCTCAATGGGGCTGTGTTGAGCCAGAATCGGCCTACTGGTTAGATTTACCGCCTCAAGCCCATTTAAACGCGGCTTGGGCGCTTTTGCAGCGTTTAAATATTGTTGATGAGCGTGCTCAGTTAACGAGTATCGGTAAGCGAATGGTACAACTTGGTACATCTCCTCGTTATTCGGCGATGTTAATGTTTTCTAAAAACAGTGGGCTGAGGAATTGGATTTCGACTGCGGCGGTCTTGATTGCGCTACTGGAGGATTCCCCAAAAGAAATGCGAACAAGGGTGGATATCCTTGCAGGATTGCGCTTATTTGAAGCTGGGCGCTTATCTCGACAGTCTTATTATCAACAGCAAGCCAAGCAGTGGCTAAAAGCATTGAATGAAGAGCAGGGGCATTTGTCGTCTTTAGATTTTGATGCTGTCCCTATGATATTAGCAGCAGGGTTTCCAGATCGTATTGCGATGGCGCGATCGCAAATAGGGGAGTATCAATTATCCAATGGGCAAGGTGTTACCTTAGATGCCAATGAAGCGTTAAGCAGTCATGAGGTTTTGATTGCGGTGGATGTGTTGAAAATATCAGATGGTTTGTATCGTGTTTTCTCAGCGGTTATGAGTGATTGGGACTCTTTACGTTCGGCACACCCTCATTTGTTTATTCATCAAGAACACTGTGAATGGGATGAGAAAAAAGGGCGTTTATTCGCTGAGAAACAAGAATGTTGTGGAAAACTCGTGGTGTCACGTCAAGCAGTAACCCGTATTGATCCCGATAAAGCGGTTGAGGGTTTATTAGCGTATGTTCGTCGTCATGGCTTGAGTGTTTTACCATGGAAAGAGAATAGCCAAAGTTTATGGGTGAGAGCGCAGTGTGCTGCACATTGGTTACCTGATCAAGATTGGTTACCGATGTCAGAATCTGACTTGATCTCTCATTTGGAGGACTGGTTAACCCCATTTATGACTGGAGTTACCTCATTAAAAGGATTAGAAAAGCTGGATTTGTTCGGTATTTTACAATCGTATTTAGGATGGGAACGTTGTCAGCGCTTACAATCTCTTTTTCCTACGCATTATACCGTGCCAACGGGAAGCCAATGTAAGATTCGTTATGTGGTCGGTCAAGCCCCTGTGTTAGCGGTACGTTTACAGGAAATGTTTGGTGAGCCAACCTCACCTTGTGTTGCTGATGGTCGAGTCTCCTTAGTTCTAGAGCTGTTGTCTCCTGCACAACGTCCATTACAAATTACGCAAGACTTAGCCGGTTTTTGGCAAGGTTCATATCGAGAAGTCCAAAAAGAAATGAAAGGGCGTTATCCCAAACACGTTTGGCCTGATGATCCGGCAAATCATATTCCGACAAGAAAGATGAAACGTCATTTTCAATAGAGATTGAATTAGGCGGCTATTTTAAATAGAAAGCATCATAAAAAGCTCATGATTCGTGGGCTTTTTTAGTGTTGAAAGGCATGGTTATAGCAATGTCCAGACGAAAAAAAACCTCATCAAAGATGAGGTTTAAAAAGTGGTGCCGACTACCGGAATCGAACTGGTGACCTACTGATTACAAGTCAGTTGCTC
>CAMQZF010000118.1 GCA_947039525.1 uncultured Photobacterium sp.
CCAAATCGGCGTAATCTTGAGCTGTACTTACATGCTCATACCCCAAATCCAGTAAAATTTGGCGTACTGCCTTGCCCTGCTCATAGCCATGTTCCATCAACAACCAGCCGCCCTCTTGCAAGAATTCTCGTCCTTGCTCACTGATTGTTCGTAAATCACCCAATCCTTTCTCTGGTGCCACCAGCGCAGATTTTGGCTCAAAGCGAACATCACCTTGACTCAAATGTGGATCCGTTTCATCGATGTAGGGAGGGTTACTCACGATCACCGAAAAACGTTGTGTCGTCTCTAACGGGGTATACCAACTTCCCGTTAAAAAGCACGCATTCTTAATCTCTAGCGTGCGCCCATTGTCTGATGCCAACTCAGCGGCTTCCGAACGCAAATCAATACCCGTGACATCACAATCTGGACGCTCAGACGCAATCGCTAAGGCAATCGCGCCAGTACCAGTGCCCAAATCTAAAACTGCACCGCCCATTGCAGGAATTTTCTCTAATGCCAATTCAACCAAACGTTCCGTATCAGGACGAGGGATCAACGTAGAGGGCGACACTTTTAACGGTAAAGACCAAAACTCACGAGTACCCGTAATATAAGCGACAGGCTCTCCCGATAAACGACGAGCTAACAGAGCTTCAAAGCCAACAAGTTCGGCTTCAGTCAGTAATTTATCGGGCCACGTAAATAAAAAGCTGCGCGGCTTATCCAAGCTATGACACAACAAAACATCAGCATCAATTTGCGGGCTGCTTGAGCCCGCTTCTTGCAAACGCTGAGTGCTTAGTGCCAATAGCACTTCAACCGTCATAGACATTAGTTTTGCTCAGCCATCGCTGCCAATAGATCCGCTTGGTGCTCTTGCAGAACCGGTTGAATCAAAGTGTTCATATCGCCTTCCATCACTTCATTCAAACGGTAAATGGTCAAGTTAATACGGTGATCAGAAACACGACCCTGTGGGTAGTTATAAGTACGAATACGGTCAGAACGATCACCAGAACCTAATAGGTTACGACGTGTGCTCGCTTCTTCTGCATGACGTTTTTCTTCTTCTGCTTTAATGATACGTGCCGCCAACACAGACATCGCTTTTGCTTTGTTCTTATGCTGAGAACGCTCATCCTGACACTCAACCACAATGCCGGTTGGTAAGTGAGTAATACGAATAGCAGAATCCGTGGTGTTAACGTGCTGACCACCGGCACCAGAAGAACGGAAGGTATCAATTTTCAAATCACCCGCATTGATTTCTGGAATTTCAGCTTCTGGTACTTCAGGCAAAATCGCCACAGTACACGCTGAAGTATGCACACGACCTTGAGATTCAGTCGCAGGCACACGTTGAACACGATGACCACCAGATTCAAACTTCAAAATACCGTAAGCGCCATCGCCAGTAATTTTCGCGATCATTTCTTTGTAACCGCCTTGCTCTGCACGGTTCTCACTGATCACTTCAATACGCCAGCGCTTACGCTCAGCAAAACGGCTGTACATGCGAAATAAATCCCCCGCAAAAATACCCGCTTCATCACCACCCGCACCTGCACGAATTTCTAAGAAACAGTTACGCTCATCGTTAGGATCTTTCGGTAACAGTAACAACTGTAATTCGTCTTCAAAACGCAAAATATCGGCTTTTGCTGCTTTGATTTCATCTTGTGCCATAGCACGCATTTCCGCGTCGTCTTCGTGCGCCATCTCTTCGGCTTCAAGCAAGTTTTCTTTCGCTTGCTGATAAGATTGGAAGCACTGAGTGACTTCCTCAAGCTGAGAATACTCTTTTGACAATGCACGGAATTTATTTTGATCGCTGATCACCGAAGGATCACCAAGGAGATGTTGAACTTCTTCGTAACGCTCAACAAGGGTCTCTAATTTGACTAAAATGGTCGATTTCATAAAATAATATTGTCTTATCTGATTGGAAATAAAAACATTTCCATTAACGATTGAGAGAATCCAGCCCAAGGCTTTCACGAATCACAGCGAGTTTTTCTGCGTCGCGATCATGCGCCGCCTGCTGCATCGCTCGCGTCGGAGCATGAATCAATTTATTAGTGAGTTTATTGCTCAACTCCACAAGCACTTTTTCAGGAGAAACCCCATTCTCTAACGCTTGCAAAGCACGACTCATCAGAGCTTGCTTAGAATCATTAGCACGTTCACGGTATTGTCGAATACTGTCTACGGCCTTAAGTGATTCTAACCACAGCATAAACAGCCCACTTTCTTCTTTTACAATGCTTTCCGCTTGAATCGCTTCAATCTTACGTTGCTCACGATTCTGTTCTACGATCGAGTGTAAATCATCCACCGTATACAAATAAATATCGTCCAACTCACCCACTTGCGCTTCAATATCTCGTGGAACGGCAATATCCACCAACAACATCGGTTTATGACGACGCTGCTTCATCGCTTGCTCAACCATACCTTTACCGACAATGGGTAATGGGCTTGCGGTAGAACTGATCACAATATCCGCTTCATGCAAATATTCAGGTATCTCAGGTAAGCTGATCGCACGCCCACCAAATTGATCCGTCAACAACTCTGCACGCTCAACGGTACGGTTTGCCACAATTAAGTTTTTACCACCGTGTTCAAAAATATGGCGCGTGACTAATTCAATCGTTTCACCCGCCCCTATCACCATGATCACAGAAGACGATAAAGATTCAAAAATCTGACGTGCCAACATACACGCAGCAAAAGCAACAGACACAGCATTACTGCCAATCGCCGTTTCTGTACGAACACGCTTTGCAACAGCAAAGGTGCGGTGAAACAATTTTTCTAAATTGCCTTTCACCATTTTATGTTGACGAGCAAGTGTATAAGCCTGCTTTACCTGACCAAGAATTTGCGGCTCTCCCAATACAAGAGAGTCCAAACCACACGCAACTCGCATTAAATGGCGTGAAGCCGCTTCATTCTCATGAAAATACAAACTGTCTAATAACGCTGACTCTGGAACAGAGTGAAACTCAGATAACCAATGAAGAATCGACGTCATGCCATGATCGGAGGTTTGGCAATAAATTTCAGTACGATTGCAAGTCGACACAATGACACTGCTAATGACCTCATCATGTTGATTGAGCTGCTCAAGCGCAAGCGTCAATTTTTCTGGTGAAAAGGCCACTTTTTCACGCAAATCAACAGAGGCCGTTTTATGGTTAATTCCTAATACAAGCAAAGTCATGGAACAATGTACCGAATAGGCTGGTAAAAACTCGAAAGAGCGATTTTACTTGATGACCCACAGTAAGTAAAAGAAACTACTCAAGATCCTCAGAAAAGATCCCTAAGAATAAAACAAAAAAAAGACACAATCTCTGAGAATGTATCTCATTTCAGTCAGTTAACCTCAGAGTTTCATTTGGCATACGAATAAATTACCGCTATTGTGAATCCACACTTCTCGATTATTGTGCCCTATTTATGCAACCATTTATTTTTTCTGGCTTATCTCGCCGATGGCGCACAGTAAGTTTGTTGACTGTCGCGGCGTTATTAGCCGGATGTGCCAGCCAACAAAACTTATCAAATACAGCCACTTCTAATATTTCATGGCAACAGCATCAGCAACAATTACAAGCCTTAACTCATTATCAAGCACAAGGCCAGTTAGGCTACATCAGCCCACAACAGCGATTTAGTACTAACTTACAATGGGATAATGCCCCACAAAACAGTCAGCTTCAGCTCACGACCTTCTTAGGGACATCAGTACTCAAACTGAATATCACCCCAAATGGTGCCGTATTAGTCACTGAAAATGGCGATGAATATCAAGGACACAGTGCCGCACAGTTAGTGCAGCAGCTAACGGGCATCGAACTACCGGTTAATGAAATGCGCAACTGGTTAATTGGTTTACCAACGGGCACCAAACATTACCAGTTGAATCAAGACCAACAAGTAAAGTGGCTTAGCAAAAACATCAATGGTCAAGAATGGACATTGCAATATTTGGCTTACAACAATCAACTTTCTCCTGCCTTGCCAACGCGCATGCTTTTAGAACAAGGCAATAAAAAAATCAAACTGATGATCAATCGTTGGACCGTCCCTCAAGTAAAAGTGAAATAAGCTATGATCACCACAACGACACATTGGCCAGCGCCAGCAAAATTGAATTTATTTCTCTACATTACAGGGCGTCGTGACAACGGCTATCACGATCTGCAAACCTTATTTCAATTTGTCGATCATTGTGACAGCTTAACCATCACCGCCAACGACAGTTCAAGTATCACCATTACGCCAGCCATTGATGGGGTCAAAACTGAAGACAATTTGATTTACCGAGCGGCAGATGCTTTACGAAAAGCCGCAAATATTCACGCGGGAGCAAACATTCACTTAGACAAAGTGTTACCAATGGGCGGTGGTTTAGGTGGCGGATCCTCGGATGCAGCAACCACATTAATTGCACTGAATTACCTGTGGCAAACTCATTTATCAACCGACCAACTGGCTGAAATCGGCGTTAAATTAGGGGCTGATGTGCCTGTTTTTGTTCGTGGGCACAGCGCCTTTGCCGAAGGCATAGGCGAAGAGTTGCGTATGGTAACACCCATAGAAAAATGGTATCTCATCGCCAAACCTGATGTGAGTATTGCCACTGCGGATATTTTTCATCACCCTGATTTAACCCGCAATACCCAAAAGAAAACGCTGAGCGCCCTAATGGCAAGCCCTTACGGAAACGATTGCGAAAAAATAGTGAGAAGTCTGCACCCTAAGGTTGATAAGGCGCTTTCGTGGCTGATAGAATACGCTCCGTCAAGATTGACAGGCACCGGCGCTTGTGTGTTTGCTGAATTCGACACACAGCACGCGGCCAATGCAACACTGAACCAATTACCCGACTGGCTTCAAGGGTTTGTCGCACAAGGTATTAATGAGTCTCCATTACTCCATACTTTGCGGACTTACACCAAGGAAAGTCAGTAATTACAACTTGGATGCAACTGAGGTTCCTACTGTGCCTGATATGAAACTGTTTGCTGGTAATGCTATTCCGGAATTGGCCCAACGTATCGCTGATCGCCTCTACATTTCATTAGGAGACGCGACGGTTAACCGTTTCTCTGATGGTGAAGTCTGTGTGCAAATCAATGAAAACGTACGTGGTAGTGATGTTTTCATCATTCAATCAACTTGTGCGCCAACCAATGACAACTTAATGGAATTGGTTGTTATGATCGATGCATTACGTCGTGCATCGGCGGGTCGAATCACTGCCGTGATCCCTTACTTTGGCTATGCTCGCCAAGACCGTCGCGTTCGCTCAGCTCGTGTCCCTATCACAGCAAAAGTCGTTGCTGACTTCCTATCAAACGTGGGTGTTGATCGCGTTCTAACCGTTGATTTACACGCTGAACAAATCCAAGGCTTCTTTGATGTTCCTGTGGACAATATCTTTGGTACACCTGTTCTACTTGAAGATATCATTGCCAAAAACTTAGAAGACGCAGTGGTTGTATCACCCGATATTGGCGGTGTAGTTCGTGCTCGTGCTACCGCTAAACTATTGGATGATACCGATATTGCGATCATCGATAAACGTCGCCCACGTGCGAACGTTTCTCAAGTTATGCACCTTATTGGTGATGTTGAAGGCCGTGATTGCATCATCGTCGATGACATGATCGATACGGGTGGTACTTTGTGTAAAGCGGCAGAAGCATTGAAAAATCGCGGTGCAAAACGCGTATTTGCTTACGCGACTCACCCTGTTTTCTCAGGTATTGCCGCTGAAAACATTCGTAACTCAGTGATTGACGAAGTGATCGTAACGGACTCCATCACATTAAGTGACGAAATGATCGCGACGGGTAAAGTATCGGTATTGACTCTATCTGGCATGCTCGCAGAAGCGATTCGTCGTATCAGCAACGAAGAATCCATTTCAGCGATGTTTGAACACTAATCACCAAAGTTAAACCATTAACGCCTTGTTTTATCGTAAACAAGGCGTTATTTTCAAATATTCAAAGCCTTCAATCTATTACGTTATTTATTCCATAATAATTTATATTCATCAGAATGCCTTCTAAAGAACGTCTCAGACACCACTAAAATAAAACAACAACTTAATCTCAAAGATATGCCCCTTCTCGGTATTATTTGCTGCTCCCAGCACCTCAGTGATACCATATTGCCCGTTTTGAGCCTCAAATTCATTGTCATTGGTAAAAATGACCAATGCGCAATCCTCGATCATAAGAGAAATCAGTGTGAGTAATACAATTCGTCTATTGGTTGGTCTTGCCAATCCCGGTCCAGAATACGCCAGAACTCGCCATAATGCGGGTGCTTGGGTGGTTGAAGAACTCGCTCGAGTCCACAATGTCACGTTACGCGAAGATCCAAAGTACTTTGGTCTTACAGGCCGTATTACCACCAACGGTCAAGATCTCCGCTTACTGATCCCAACCACCTTCATGAATTTATCCGGTAAATCCGTTTCGGCTTTAGCCAATTTTTTCCAAATAAAACCGGAAGAAATTATCGTGGCACACGACGAATTAGATTTACCTCCAGGCATTGCAAAATTCAAACAAAGTGGCGGTCATGGTGGTCATAATGGCCTCCGTGACATCATCAGTAAAATGGGCAATAACCGTGATTTTTATCGATTACGCATTGGCATAGGTCACCCCGGTGACAAAAACAAAGTTGCAGGCTTTGTGCTCGGAAAAGCCCCAGCGGGCGAGCAAGAAAAAATTGATGCAGCAGTGGACGAAGCCGTCCGTTGTTTTGACATCTTACTAAAAGATGGGCTCACAAAAGCACAAAATCGTCTACATTCATTCAAAGCAGAATAATCACCAAAAGGGTTTCAAGCATGGGTTTTAAATGCGGTATCGTCGGCTTACCAAACGTAGGTAAATCTACTCTATTCAATGCCTTAACGAAAGCGGGTATCGAAGCGGCAAACTTTCCGTTCTGTACTATCGAACCAAACACAGGCGTTGTTCCTGTGCCAGATCCACGTATGGATGCCTTGGCTGAGTTTGTAAATCCAGAGCGCATTCTGCCAACTACAATGGAATTTGTGGACATCGCAGGCTTAGTCGCTGGCGCATCAAAAGGTGAAGGTCTTGGTAACAAATTCCTAGCAAACATTCGTGAAACAGACGCGATTGGTCACGTTGTTCGTTGTTTTGAAAACGAAAACATCGTACACGTTGCAGGTCGTATTGATCCATTAGAAGACATGGACATCATCAATCTAGAATTAGCCATGGCCGATTTGGATACGTGTGAGCGTGCGATCTTCCGTTTAGCTAAGCGTGCTAAAGGTGGCGATAACGACGCAAAATTCGAAATCAAAGTACTGGAAAAAATGCTGCCTCATCTAACGGAAGGTGGCATGGTGCGCGCAATGGATCTAACCAAAGAAGAAAAAGCAGCAATTGACTACATGCACTTCTTAACCATTAAGCCAACCATGTACATTGCTAACGTTAACGAAGACGGTTTTGAAAACAACCCATTCCTTGACCAAGTGATCGAGCGTGCTGCGGGCGAAAATGCCATCGTTGTGCCAATTTGTGCGGCCATGGAATCAGAAATCGCCGAATTAGACGACGAAGATCGTGAAGAATTCCTAGCGGATATGGGCATCGAAGAGCCGGGTCTAAACCGTGTTATTCGTTCTGGCTACGAATTGTTATCACTACAGACCTACTTCACCGCAGGCGTAAAAGAAGTACGTGCATGGACAATCCCTGTTGGCGCAACCGCACCAAAAGCAGCAGGCGTGATCCACACCGACTTTGAAAAAGGCTTTATTCGTGCTGAAGTCATTGGCTACGACGATTACATTCAATTTAAAGGCGAAGCTGGCGCAAAAGAAGCGGGTAAGTGGCGTCTAGAAGGTAAAGATTACATCGTTAAAGATGGTGACGTTGTTCACTTCCGATTCAACGTATAATCAAGCATAAATAATAAAATAAGCCAGTTTTACTGGCTTATTTTTTAATAAAGTACAAAATATTACGATTAATGTTGACCATTCATGCATTTCGTCGAAATATCAAACGAACAAACCAATTTTCTAAAGATATTAAAAAAAACTATTGACGGTTTTTCTTTCGATACGCATAATGCGCCCCGTTCCCGACGCTGTGACTTTTTAGTTTAGTGCCGGAATGATGGCTACGTAGCTCAGTTGGTTAGAGCACATCACTCATAATGATGGGGTCACAGGTTCGAATCCCGTCGTAGCCACCATCTTCTTTTTTTAAGAAGATCAGAAACAACAAAATGCGGAAGTGGCGAAATTGGTAGACGCACCAGATTTAGGTTCTGGCGCCGCAAGGTGTGAGAGTTCAAGTCTCTCCTTCCGCACCATTCTCTTTACGGGGAATTAAAACTTTGTAGGGCTATCGCCAAGCGGTAAGGCAGCGGCTTTTGATGCCGCCATCCCCTGGTTCGAATCCAGGTAGCCCTGCCACATTTTATTATGTGGATGAAACTTCGGTTTTTTCGACATAACAAAAATGGCTACGTAGCTCAGTTGGTTAGAGCACATCACTCATAATGATGGGGTCACAGGTTCGAATCCCGTCGTAGCCACCATCTTCTTTTTTTAAGAAGATCAGAAACAACAAAATGCGGAAGTGGCGAAATTGGTAGACGCACCAGATTTAGGTTCTGGCGCCGCAAG
>CAMQZF010000119.1 GCA_947039525.1 uncultured Photobacterium sp.
CGAAGAGTTCGGCACCATGACCATTGCAGAGCCTGTTGGTATTATCTGTGGCATCATTCCGACCACAAACCCAACATCAACCGCGATCTTCAAATCATTAATCTCTCTAAAAACACGTAACGCTATCATCTTCTCACCACACCCACGTGCAAAGAACTCAACCAATGCTGCGGCTAAGTTAGTGCTTGATGCTGCAATTGCCGCTGGTGCACCAAAAGACATCATTGGCTGGATTGACCAACCTTCAGTTGAACTATCAAATGCATTGATGAAGCACCCAGATATTAACTTGATCCTTGCAACAGGCGGTCCTGGCATGGTGAAAGCGGCTTACTCTTCAGGTAAACCTGCTATCGGTGTTGGTGCGGGTAACGTGCCTGTTGTGATTGATGAAACAGCAGATATCAAACGTGCAGTGGCTTCTGTATTGATGTCTAAGACATTCGATAACGGTGTGGTTTGTGCGTCTGAGCAAGCTGTAATCGTAATGGACGAAGTGTACGACGAAGTGAAAGCGCGTTTTGCTTCTCACGGTGGCTACATTTTATCTGCGGAAGAAGCGGCAAAAGTTCGTAAAGTCTTATTGATCAACGGCGCATTGAATGCCGATATCGTAGGTCAACCTGCGGTTAAGATTGCTCAAATGGCGGGCATCACTGTTCCTGCGACCACTAAGATTTTGATTGGTGAAGGCGAAGGAAACGGCGAAGTAACCATTGAAGACGAATTCGCACACGAGAAATTATCTCCAACATTGGGTATGTTCCGCGCATCTTCTTTTGAAAATGCCGTGGCTCAAGCCGTGAAAATGGTTGAGTTGGGTGGTATCGGTCATACCTCTGGCTTATACACCAACCAAGACGTGAACTCAGATCGAATCAAGTACTTTGGTGATAAGCTAAAAACGGCTCGTATTTTGATCAACATCCCAACCACACACGGTGGTATCGGTGATTTGTACAATTTTAACGTTGCACCGTCATTGACTTTGGGCTGTGGTTCTTGGGGTGGTAACTCTATCTCTGAAAACGTTGGTCCTAAGCACCTTATCAACAAGAAAACCGTTGCGAAGCGAGCTGAGAATATGTTGTGGCACAAACTTCCTAAGTCTATTTACTTCCGTCGTGGTAGCTTGCCAATCGCGTTAAGTGATTTAGAAGGTAAGAAACGCGCATTCCTAGTGACTGACCGTTTCCTATTTAACAATGGTTACGCAGATGAAGTGGTTCGCTTGTTGAAAGCACAAGGCATTGAAGTTCAAACTTTCTTTGATGTTGAAGCAGATCCAACGCTTTCAATCGTTGAACGCGGTGCTGAAATGATGAAGAGCTTCCAGCCAGACGTTATCTTAGCATTGGGTGGCGGTTCACCAATGGACGCAGCGAAAATCATGTGGGTAATGTACGAGCATCCAGATACGCATTTCGAAGAATTAGCAATGCGCTTTATGGACATTCGTAAGCGTATTTACAAGTTCCCTAAAATGGGCAAAAAAGCGGAATTGGTTTGTATCACAACCACTTCTGGTACTGGCTCTGAAGTAACACCATTTGCCGTGGTAACTGATGACCGTACTGGTGCTAAGTACCCATTAGCGGATTACGAATTAACACCAAACATGGCAATTGTTGACGCAAATCTTGTGATGAACATGCCTAAGTCATTAACGGCATTTGGTGGTTACGATGCAGTCACTCACGCTTTAGAAGCTTACGTGTCTGTTTTGGCGAACGAATACTCTGATGGTCAAGCGCTTCAAGCACTTAAGATGTTGAAAGAGTATTTGCCTTCAAGCTATGCGAATGGTGCACAAGATCCAATCGCTCGTGAGAAAGTACACAACGCAGCAACCATCGCAGGTATCGCGTTTGCGAATGCTTTCTTGGGTGTGTGCCACTCAATGGCGCACAAGCTGGGTGCAACGTTCCACATTCCACATGGTTTGGCGAACGCATTGTTGATTTCAAACGTGGTTCGTTACAACGCGAATGACAACCCAACAAAACAAACAGCATTCTCTCAATACGACCGTCCACACGCACGTCGTCGTTATGCAGAAGTCGCGGATCATTTGGGTCTATCTCTACCAAACGACCGTACGGCACAGAAAATTGAGCGTTTATTGACTTGGTTAGAAGAGTTGAAGATCAACTTAGAAATTCCAACATCAATCAAGTTGGCTGGCATTCCAGAAGCCGATTTCCTTGCAAAATTGGACGAGCTTTCTGTGGAAGCGTTCGATGACCAATGTACGGGTGCGAACCCTCGTTACCCATTGATCAGCGAGTTGAAAGACGTATTATTGGCTGCTTATTACGGTACTCCTTACATTGAAGGTGAAACCTTCGAAGGTACGACAGTAATTAAGAAGACAGAAGAAGTTGCTCCTGTTGCTCAAGAAAAAAAATCTAAAAAAGCGAAAGCATAATTAGATTCTGAATAAAAGAAACCCGCCATCAGGCGGGTTTTTTTATGTCTGAATAGAAAGTGGCACAGTGTGAACATATAAAAAATAAATGCACAGTGAAAATATTTTGATGGCATCCAAAATATCAAGATAAGGAGATTACAGTAAAATAGGGATGTATAGGTACGCTCTGAATGTATGGATGACAGCTTGAATACGATAGAGACAAAAAGTCAGCAAAAGCCCGTTAAATGGGTTAATCACAACGTGCTTTTACAGAGAGAAAAAAGGGTCGTAAAGAAACTGTTGGATCATTGACTTAATGATAATTTGCTTCAATCATTCTGCCGTTAAAAGACTCATTCGTTAAAATGTACTCTGCACTTCGCACCATTTCATACTGTAACTGCTGACGTTCTCGGTTTTGAGATAGGGAATAATCCGTATTGTGTCGTAAACACATTGGCATCACGCCGCCAACCCGAATATTAAACTCTGCCAATTCTTGTGCCCAACTGTGGGTTAATCCGACTATCATCGCTTTGGTGCTTTCTGAGCTGGAATTTTGCTGTGTTTCCATCGCCATATTGATGATCACACCTTGATGATTATGTGCTCGCATTAAACTGGCCGCTTGACGCCCAAAGGAGAAAAAGGTCACGCCAAGTTGGTGCATCGAATGGCAAAATTGCTCGACAGAAGAAGGGCTGAATAAGGTTGGGAAATCCTCACCAAACCAGTTATTGATTAAGACATCAATAGAACCAAAGTGTGTGATCACATCGGTAAATAAGTCGTCTAAGGCTTGTTCGTTTTCGGCGTGCAGTAAAAAAGATCGCACATGAGGATGTATCGTTAAACACGCTTGATATGCTCGTTGTAAATTGGCTTGATTAACATCAACCAAAGCAATTTGAGCACCCATTGAAGCAAAGTGTAACGCTAACGCCGTACCGATTTGGCTACCCGCTGCGGTGATGACAATAACAGAACTATCGATATTCATAAGCAGGCTATCCATCTTGTTGGAGGTCGTTAACGGTAAAGAAAACATTGAGTGTGTAATTGCGATAACACGTTTTCTTACAAAATAGACCATAAATAGTAGGCGGCTGATTACAGATGAACAGTAAGAAATAAAAAAGTTATGATACCTATCACTAAATTTTAGTGCTTAATTGGTATTTTGTGAGGTTGATTTATGCGATTAAATTCATATTTTTGGGTTTTTAAATCGTGATATTGAGTGTTTTTGGCGTGTGTTGTTGTGATTTAAAACGACTTTCACTCAAAGAATAGTAAAGCGATGAGGCGAAGGATCCTATCTCTTCTGAATCAAGGGTGATTTGAGCCTGTTGCTGAATCGATAAATTTTGATATACCTGATGAGGCAACCCTCCCATCCTATTAGAGCGCGTATGTAAAGGGGGAGGTTGCAATAAGTGTAACAGTTTAATCGATGCAATATGTGTGTCTGGAGAGAGCGGGGCTTGATTATCATTGCGTGAGGTATCTTCAAACGATCCAAGTAAAGGTGCTGTGGGCAGCGAATGAAATGGCAGAAAGGAAGTGTTGGTTTGTGTCGGTAAAACAGGTTCGGTAAACGGCAGTTCAGAGCAAAACTGCAACAATAAAGAAAAATCCCGACGTCGTTGTTGATGAACAGCATCACTTAATTCCGTCGTCCAATTAAGATTGGAAGAGGAGAGTGTAGCGATATTTGAGGTAGCAGTGATTGAATCTGTCATGATGGCTTAAGCAGGCTCCGAGTATGGTTAATTATCGGAGCCTAGCAGTAAGTCTTTAGGCTGAAAGGGGCAATACTGTTGCAGGGGTCGTTGAGAAGTGTTCAATGGAGTACGCGACTCGCTGCTCTGGTGTGTAATGGCGATCGGCTAATTTGTGTTTTTCGATATGCTGCAATCGTGGCAGTAATCCACACCCATTTGCGATTTGAATCGCCAATCCAGGGCGAGCATTTAACTCCAGCACCATGGGGCCTTTTTTCTTATCCAGTACCATGTCAGTGCCCATGTAGCCTAAATGGGTCATCTCCCACGCACTCGCAGCCAAAACAAGTAACTCTTGCCAATGTGGTACGGATAATTCACTCAAATTACGATTGGTGTCGGGATGATGCTCAATGGGTTTATTAAATTGCACTGCTCGAATCGCGTGACCGGTTGCCATGTCTAATCCGACACCTACGGCACCTTGGTGTAAATTGGCTTTTCCATCAGAAGCAATCGTAGAGCAACGCATCATGGCCATAATGGGGAAGCCTTGAAAAACAATGACACGAATATCAGGAACCCCTTCATAACTGAAACCTTCAAAGACATCATCAAATTCAATTAGGTTTTCCACCATTGCGACATCGTTTTTGCCCCCTAAGGAAAATAATCCAGCTAGGGTATTGGTGATATGACGTTCAACGTCTTCTTTGTTTACCGCGGCACCTGATGGCTTGTAATAGACGCCGTCTTTATGGTGTGTGATAACCAGTATGCCTTTCCCGCCAGAACCTTGAGCAGGTTTAATCACAAAGCCAGACCAAGGCAGTACCATATTGTGGATGCGCGCAATATCCGCTTGATTTTCAATCGTACCAATCAGTTCAGGTACAACGGCACCCGCTTGGAGCGCCAGTTGTTTTGTTTTGAGTTTGTTGTCCACCAGTGGAAATAAGCGTCGTTCATTATAACGACTAATATAACTGTGGTTACGTTGATTCATGCCCATAATGCCATGACGGCGTAATTTAAAAGGGGACGTATATTTTGATAAAAACACGATTAATCCTCCACTAACGGTTTAAAGCGGCGCAATTCGCTGAGGCGATAACCCGTGTAATTACCGAGAATAAGAATGATGGCTAAAATAACCAGCTGTAACCCCATGAAGTTGAAGGTTAAGTGACGAATGAGTTCATTGGTCATGGCTAAGTAAACCAATACGGCCGTAAACAAGGATCCGCCACCTTGAACTAAGACCTCTTTCCAACCATCTTCTTCCCAAATGATTGACATGCGTTCAATCGTCCAAGATAAAATAATCATTGGGAAGAAGGTAATTGACAGTCCTTCTAAGAGTCCAATTTTAAACGCCGCAATCGTGAAGATTGAAATAATCAATATGACCGAAATAATGACGGCCGATATTCGGGATACCAGCAACAAATTGAGCTTAGATAGGTAACTTCGAATGATTAAACCCGTTCCCACGACCAAGAGAAAACCAATAATCCCCGTTAGCAGTTGAGTCTGAACAAACGATACCGCGATTAAGATGGGCATAAAGGTGCCAGAGGTTTTAAGTCCAACAATAATTCGTAGGAAGACCACAATCAAAGCCCCAATTGGAATCAGCATGATGGTTTTAAACATCGCTTGTTCTTCTATTGGTAAGCTGTGAATGGAAAAGTTTAATAAATCTTCCATTTTGATTTTATGATCCGTCGCCTGTTGAGGCGTTAAATCTTGAGCCAAAATAGAGAAACTGATGGCGGAGTTTTGCCCACCCTCGACATCCAATAAGCGATTATTTTGTGTGCTCCAGATCAACGTATGCGTTGAGCGCCCCTCTAATCCACTCACTGGATTAAACAGTTGCCATGCCTTACCACTCCAGATTTCGACCATTGGAATGGGGTTTTGACGACGACGTCCATCTTCTAATGACAGTGTATCGACAATACGAGCATGAATTTTCTCTAAGGCTAAAATGTGAATGATCGCCTGCTCTCGTGTAATGCTGTGCAAAAGTAAACTGGCATTTTGATTACTTTTATCGTTTAACGCTTTAATCAGCTCACGCGTTAAGGTTTGATTATCCGCTGATTGATGATGAGCTTGAGCCAAGAGTTCAACCGCTGCAGTTTGTTGAGGTCCCGTTAGTGTGATGCTGGTATCAAAGGTTGTGGGCACTCTTTGAGCTTGCTCAGCTTGCTCATCGACCAACATTTGGGTTTTGTAATACAGAACTTGTTTGCCTGTTGCTTGGCGGATGGACCATTCTATACGAGGGCCTGTTGGTGTCTCTAATGTCGTGACGCCGTAACCGGGAGAAGAGGTTGTTTCACTGGTTTGTGTAAATCCAGCTTGTGTTTGTGGTGCTGCCATGGACACTTTTACGGGTTGTTCGATGGCATCAAATTCAATGCGTGATTCTAATTCCCAAGCCGTGTGTTTTTCACCTTGTGTCCAAGGGACACCATACACTTCATGTCGGTAAATACTGAGCCCTAATCCGGCAATGATTAAAATTGAAATGAGAAGATAAAAGGAAGTGCGAGAAGTCATGGAATCCCCATAATACTAAGAGCCCGAGTCGGGATTAAGATAGTGAAAACTTAAGTTGTTATATTCGTGGCGTGATTTAGCGTTTTTTGTGGCGCATATTCAATATTTATTTAAATATGCGCCCTAAATACGTTTGTTTTTTTTACTAAGATCACTTTTTATTGCTTTCGAACAATCAGGAAGACGTTGATTTTACATTGTTCGTCGCCATATTGGTCGGACTGGTTGCTTCATTAGTTGTCACATTATTTAATGAATTCTGAAGAGTTTGTTTCTCTGTTGTGGCGCTTTGCTCTAGTTCTGAAACCGTCGTTTGAATTGTATTGGGATTGAGGTTTGAATTTTTACCTTGAACGTATTTTTGAGCAACATCGACTAATGCAATATCACGGAAAAAATTGCGACCTAATAAGACGGGATAAGTCATTTGGCTACGGTCAGCTAATGTAAATTCGGTGTTTTCATGAATTTTTCCAAGACCGACCATTAACTCCACCACAGCACGACGCTCGGTACCATCGGTAGAGGCTTGACGAATTTTAACCCAGCGAGTGACCGGTGTTTCAATTGTGTCGATCAATGGATTATTGGGATCGATGTCATGAACCAAGTTAAATCGAGCCCAGTCTTTACCATTACGTTCAAAGATTTGTAAGTTTTGGGCATCCAAAGACGATGTCGTAGCACCGGTATCAATGCGCGCTTTGAAGTGAGATTGGATGGCATTTAACCAGACCCATTCTTGTTCACCTAAAATGGATTTTCCGTGTGCGATCGTGGGATCAACAGGGGCAGCAGCGGCAGGTACGGGAACTTTGATGGTTTTTTCTTGAATAATGACTTTAGGGGCTTTTGCAGCGAGTTTGTTATGTTGTTTTATTTCCGACGTCATACTCGAAATGGTTTGTTGTAATTCGGTAATGAGTGAGTTTTGTTGCTGAATTTGCCCAGCCATCGTCGATAGTTTGTTGCTTACGTTATTTTGTAATGAGCTAACGGCATTTAACGTAGGTGCTGGATCATGGGGTTGCAACATGGCACAACCTGATAACAGGGCAAAGGTCATGATAGGTAATGTGCGACGAAGCATTTTATCTCCTAAAAAGTAAATTTTCTTTATATATTGCTAGTTTAACCTACAAAAAGAGATGCGAATAGCATCTCTTAATTGATTTCTTATGCTGATGAATTGATTTAATTTGGATTTGTACCAATTAAAATGGCACGACGAGGAGCGGGATAGCCTTCAATGGTTTTCGATGGATCAGCTTGATCCAAATATTCGGGTAATGAATTATTGGTCATCCACTCTGTACTGCGTTGCTCATCGGTTGTCGTAATGCTTTCGTCGGCAATACGGACATCGATAAAGCCGCACTTTTCCATCCACACTTTCAAGGCTTTTGCTGAAGGGAAGAAATAGACATTATGCATTTGCGCATAGCGTCCTGTTGGCACTAAGACGGCATTTTCATCGCCATCAATCACCAAAGTTTCTAAGACCAATTCGCCGCCCGGGCGCAGTTGATTTTTCAGTTGAATAATATGATCCAATGGCGAGCGACGGTGATAGAGCACCCCCATGCTAAACACGGTATCAAAGGCTTTTAATTCAGGTAGATCCTCGATGCCCAATGGCAATAAATAGGCTCTAGGATCTTGCCCCATCAGGCGACGAATCGCCTCAAATTGCACAACAAACAAATTTGAAGGATCAATACCAACGGTGAGCTCAGCCCCTTCGCCCAGATCGGAAGAGCACACGTCTGAACTCCAGTCACCGGCTATGATCTCG
>CAMQZF010000120.1 GCA_947039525.1 uncultured Photobacterium sp.
ATGTGCAGAGGATACTCGCTATACGTGCCGCGTAAAAGTCGCAGACGCAGTCTGTTATGTTTCTTGGTGAAGTGCGTTGCTATCTCTGATTATATCTTTTATAGTCTTCTTCATTATCTATATCTTGATGAATTTCATTATTTGTTAATTGTAAGAAAGTAGCTCCAAATTGAAATGATATTCTTTTCATACTTGTTATTCTTGAATCGTCATTGACTACTTTTATTATTTTTTTTGGCATTAAAACAGGATGTCCTGTTAATTTCTTTGTACCTGGGAAAATAACTTTTTTATTATCTCTATTGCGCCACAAGTTTTCGTAAATGTCTGTGCTTATACATGGCATATCGCCATGACAAATGAAAAAAAATGGTGCTCTTACATATTGCATTCCACATTGAATTGAACTCATTAATCCATCTTTATAATGACTATTTTCCACTACTTCTATATTTGGTCGTTCAGAAAAATAGGACTTTAATTCATCAGCCCTATACCCTACAACGAGGATTACTTTTGAGCAGAATGATAGTGCATTATCAATGCATATTTCTAATATAGTTTTATGTTGATACGGAAGTAACATTTTCCATTGATGCATGCGAGTTGATAGACCTGCTGCAGTAATAATACATTCAACGTTATTACTCTTTTCCATTACTTATAAGCCTTATTAAAGATTACAATGGGTTAAATTACATTGATTTTTTACTTGTAGAATTTCGGCAAGAACCGATACTGCAATTTCAATGGGAGTCTTACTTCCTATTGATAATCCAATGGGTGCGTGTAACCGCGCCATTTCAACCTCAGTGTATTCTCCAATTCTAACCAACCTTTCTCGTCTCTTTAAGCTGTTATTTTTAGATCCCATCGCTCCGATATAAAAAGCATTTGACTCTAAAGCGCACATCATACCTAAATCATCAATACGAGGATCGTGAGCTAGCGCTAATATTGCTGAGTAAGCATTCACGTATTTATCCACGAAGTGATCAGGAGAGCAGACCTCAACATCAATACCACCAGCCTCTTTATTCCAAGACCAATTTTTTAAATAATCCTCGCGTATTTCACAAATATGGACATCAAATCCAATCTGTTTACCCAATTTAGCGATTTCTTCGCTGACCAAACTAATACCTAGTAACAATAACCGGTAACATCTTGAGTAATGCCAAACACACCAATCAGGAACGGAGTCATATTGAGTTGATTCATCAACCAGGATGCGTTCTGATGTGGCTAAATTAATAGCGCGAACGAAAGGTTGGTTAGACTCTGAGCTTTTAATACACGCATCAATCATACCAATATCGTTAGGCGATAACCGCTCAACCAATAACTGGATGTGTCCACCACAAGGTAACTCATAGCGACTACCATCCATTAACAACTGCGAGCCATAATTAAAGCATTGGATCGGTTTGTTCAACTCTCCATTCTGGATCATTCGAACAAAAGCATCTTCAATGCAGCCACCGGAAATAGATCCAGAACGGTAATACCCTGTAGTAGCAAAAATACTACCAATGGGACGAGGCGCGGAGCCGTAAGTGGAGATAATGGTACACAACCACACCATTTTATTTTCTTTTAACCAACTCAGAGTGTCCAATAGGACTTTAATATCCAACAACATAATGTAATTTCTTTTTAAGAATAAAAGATTTGATCTTAAAAAAGAAAAGACACCACAGTATCTTTTCTTTTTCTTTGTTTTTTATATAGAACTAGAGGTTGGAGTCAGTTTTTTTCTAACTTCTTCTACTGTCTTCTCTGTAATTGTATTTTTTTGCGTTGTCCAACGATGACGTAAATAATTGGTTAGCTGTGCAATTTGTTTGTTTGTTAAGCTTTGCCCAAAGCCAGGCATCGGATAAAACGAATCTGTTGGGTTGTAATACTCTTTTGGAATGCCATTAATAATAACCGCAATCGTGTTGTAGGAAGAAGTATGATTTAGCGTAGCATTACCCTGTAGCGTTGGAACAACGTTAGGCTTTCCTTGACCGTCAGAGCCATGACACCCTGCACAATCATTATTATACAAAGCAAATCCTTCTTGATTTCCATCGGCAGAATTTTCTTTGAAAATTAAAGGTATTTTTTCATATTTAACAACTAAAGGATTGTAATTAACATTTTCATTTAACAAATAGGCGGCAATGGCTTGCCTATCATATCGATCCAGACTTGATAAGCTATCATGCTCCACTATATACATATCTGCAAAAGCAGAGCCTTTAACTGAGGTACCACTTTGTTGTAAGTGGGTCAACGATTCCATCGTCCATCCCTGTCGTTTTAATTCTTGTGGTGTAATATTTGGCGCCATAATGCCATCAATCATAGAGCCTTGAAATTGCTTAGAGAACTCAGGAGACATTAAAAGATTTCTTGGCGTGTGGCATTCACTGCAGTGCCCTAACCCACTGATTAGATAGTTACCACGGTTCCATAATGCCGTTTTACCTGGTATTGGATGAAATGTGCCTTTATTTAGCTCTAACCAATTCCAAACACTGATCCCCCATCGCATATCAAAAGGAAAATCAATATCATTTTTCTTGTTTGGTTCAGCCACTGGTTTTGTATGCATAAAGTATAAATACAAATCATGCATATCCGAATTATTAATCAATCGATACGATGTATACGGCATGACAGGGTACAAATTTCCTCTTGGAGCAACGCCATCTCGCATTGCACGAGCAAATTGTTGGTAGGTATACTTACCAATACCATATTGTTTATCACTGCTGATATTTGTTGCGTATAGATAACCAACTGGAATTTTAAATTTTACACCACCAGCGTAAGGCTGACCTTGCGGAGCAGTATGGCAACCACTACAGTCACCAATATCTGCTAAGTATTCACCGTGTGCAATCTGGGTTATTTCAGTCGGCGTTAACTGTGCCGTTACCGGAGCTGTATTGGCGTATACCGTAGGAGAAAGTAATGCACCGAGCACTAAGCTACTTACTAAATAATTCAATTTCATTTTATCAATCCATCTGTTGATAAAATGAAATCTTTAAGTCCTTCGTAATATTTTCGATAGCCCGAGCACCGGCAAATATGATTATTTAAAGCTTCTTCAATCGTTGCTTCTACTTGATCTGAGGATATAGGTTCTTTTTTTAGTTTCTCAATTAACACGGTAGATGCATTGATGAATCCAGACGTACACCAGCCGCATTGGAAAGAGAAGTGCGTCGCAAACGTTTCTTGAATTGGTGATAAAGATGTAATTTGCCCCATACGATTACGTTTTGCGTGCCCCTCAACTGTACGAACTCGCTTACCATTAAATCGCCCTACGCCATTAATACAAGTTCTGAGCGTTTCGCTATTACCTTCTTCGTCTTCTACTATAACAACGCAAGCGTGACAAATACCCGCACCACAGCCAAATTTTGTTCCTGTTAAATTCATATAATGATGCAAGAAATCAATCATCATTAAAGAATTATCGACCTCCATTGGCCCTACTTTCTTGTCATTAATTGTCATGGATACAGTAATCATAATAGGGCCTCACGCACATCTTTGGCTGTGATAGGTAAAGAATGGAAACGATGTTTTGTTGTTTGGTACAACGCTTCAGCAATAGCGGGAATAATTGGAATCATTGCTACTTCAGCTATTCCTTTACAAGTATCATCACCAGACATTGTAGGTAAAATCGTGTTTGTCATATTCCAAACACCAACCTGTGATGCTAGAGGTACTTGATAGCGGTTTAAATTCCATGTTCCGTTACCTGAGCCTTCTGGACCGGATGGCAACTCTTCATATAAAGCCTGCCCAAGTCCCATGACCAAGCCTCCTTCTATCTGACCTTCCACTAATTCTTTTACTAAAACCTTGCCAGCATCTAACCAAGAATGCGCATGTAAAATACCCACCTC
This sequence comes from uncultured Photobacterium sp., assembly GCA_947039525.1. GTDB lineage: Bacteria > Pseudomonadota > Gammaproteobacteria > Enterobacterales > Vibrionaceae > Photobacterium. The sequence continues at coordinate 3,918 of CAMQZF010000120.1, forward strand.
ACCTGTGCCTTTATCCACTGATAATGCCACCATGGTTGCACAAGGAGCGTAATAGACCACCATTGCATTATTTAAAGAGACAGCGGGATATTGCATATTTTGACGATCCAAAAGATGCCACCCATCACTACTTATAACCCCTTTTTTACTAGAGTTTGCACCCTTACCATACTGAATAGCGACACCGTCAGCTTGTAATACTTGCTTTTCATTCTCAATGTTAAACTCAGCCTGTCCCCAAGCCCATCGATTAAATGTATGGACCATACTTGATACGACAAAGCCATGATTGTGAGCGTATTCTGCCAACGTCGGTAAATCTAATGGCATCATTCCTTGCGTGGTTAACTTTCCATCAACCCACTTAGCTTCTGACATCGCGCCAAATTGATATTCCGCCAAATCCCCGTTGAAATATAATTTTGACCAAAGAGCTTTTGCTGCGGGCCACAAAGCATGCTCAAAAATGATATTGGCAGCAATGCGAGTAGATTTAGATTGGAAAAACGCAGTAGATGAAGCCGAAGTTGAAAATCCCCAAGCAGGAGTCCAACGTGGGTTTTTCTGCATTTTATCTTGAAAGGACTGAGTCATTGTAAAGCTTTGTTGAGCTTCATTATCCGTTTCAAACATTTGCAACGGCGCCCAAGCATCGCTCAACCCCAAATGGATGTTATCTGCGGGACGACCAAAATACTCACCAATCAATGCAGCTTGTGATGTCTGCGCGCCAGTGCCAATCTCCACAGAAGATACGCCCATCTCCAAATGACCATCAGGGCCTAATTGAATATAGGTCGCTGTTGCTTCGTTGCCTGTACCGTAATCTTTAGTACACATGGCAAAACCCACACCATATAACTTATTAGGGTTTGCTAATTCAAATGCTTGTCGATCTTTTTCTTTATTTACCCACATGCCATGATTTTTAGCTAAATTCAGGATTTCTTGATAACGTTCGGTACTTCTCGGTAAGGCACCTTGAGTATTAAACTGCCCTGGCTTGATGGCATTAATTAGACGCAAATCAATTGGATCTTTGTTTAATAAGGCAGCCGCTTCATTCACCATCATTTCAGTAGAAAACATCGACTGCACTGTACCGAAACCACGCATTGAGGCGTTATCTGGGTTTTCTGATGGATAAGCGACAGCTTGAATGTCATTTTGAGGGAAATAATAAATCGATTGCAAGCCACTACTGCCAACCTGTGCAACTGCTGCACTGAAGTTAGCTCGACCGCCGCCATCTAATTCCATTTTGCTGATAATGCCTTTGAATTTCCCCGTTTTTTTATCAACAGCTAGGGTATTTTGGATTTTAAATGGGTGACGCTTAATGCCCGCTTGAAATTGATCAAATCGATCATTTGGTAAGCGGACGGGTCCATCGCTGTACATTGTCGCTAATAAGCCATAACAAGGTAGAATTGAGTGATCTTTACAGCCAAAACCACCACCTACAAATGCGGAGTGAATAACTAGATTTTTTATTTTTCCTTTTAGAGGTCCAGTATTTAACATCGAAGGTGCTTTCATGAAAAACATACTGGGATCTTGACAGGTAATAATAGCGTGCAATGTTTGTGATGTTTCATCAAACCAACCATTAAAGCACTCTGGCTCTAAAGGCATGGGATCAATAATTTGTGTTTGATAATTTCGATTCATCACTAAACAGTTTGGATCTTCAGTTAGTGATTGCGATATTATTTCTGCATATTCCATACCTTCTTCGCCAGTATTGCCTTTTAGGTTAGGTTTCGGCCAAAGAGGTTTATGGTCTTTGTAGACAGGGAAAAACATCCCATTTTTAAGTGTGCTATAAACATCTTCTTTTGTGCAAGACTCATTACCTTGAACACGAATTACGCGAAAAGCACCATATGGATCTCGCTCTTTATAAAGCAGATCTGTTTCTTTACCGTATCGAATCACATTAGGATTGAATTGCAAAATCTGCTTTGCTTTATAAAAATAGAGAAAGTCCGAGAAAATAAGCATCGCAACGGCTTGACCTAAATATTCGGCTTGCGTATTTTTGGGTGTAAATATAGAGACACCACGATAAAATGGAGGTAATTCAACACCATCCTTTACAATGGTCTCATTTAAGATAATTTTCTTAGGTTTTAATTCCGCTGGTAACATACTGAGGTCGATATTTAGAAATATCTTATTTGCATGTGTAGCTCTTAAAATGTAAGCATATTCTTGTTCTTTTGGCCATCCAGGCATATCAATAGAGCGAAGATCGCGACCATAGATTTTTGCTCCTGTGACTTTTGCTAGTGCGTCCATTCTTGTTTTTACTATATTGTTTTCATTCCATTTTTTTTGTAATGACTCTGAAAACATAGGAGAGTTGGAGCTGTTATTATTTTTTAGTATTCGAGCAAAAACCGGTGATGTATAAATTGTTATACCTGAAATAACACCGTATTTAATGAAATCCCGACGTGTTACGTTTAAATCCATCTACGTAAACCTAATGAATGAATATACTATTAATATAGATATTTATTATTACGATTTACATCGTGTTTTTTGGTAAGTATTATTGCAAAATAATGATAATACGTTAGTGTTTTTGTTTATATTTGGTCTTTTCGTTTCAAGAATACTTTAACGTTCGTTTTTTGATACCAACATACTGTGGGGTTGGTATCATTTTATGATTGTTAGATAATACTTTGGTAAACATCAGGTCTAGACTTAAAATTTCAAATCATGATGATTTAGATCTTTGTTTTTGCTGAATGTTTTATATATATAATCAGATGACATTGAAAATAAAAAAGCCGCATATGTTAACTCAAATGTTATTGTTTGTCCGACAAGAAATGGATCTCCTGATGTTTCAATAATAAGATGATCACTTGTTGCGGAAATGATCTGAATACCTTCTGGTGGTATAAGACCTGGCACATGAACATCTTGACGACCTAATGCTAAAATTGCTTGCGAAACCTCTCCTTTATCTTGAACTTCTTTTTGTTTACCGAAAGAACTTTCACCTCTATTTCCCCAAGGTAGTGATGGCTTTGTTTTTGATTCAATAATTTCAGCAGTTAAAGTAATAGCATTAGTAAATAAACCATTAATCGGTTTTTTTTGTAAGGTATCACATCCAAAATAAATCATTTCTCCTATACGAAGATGATTGATTCTAGTTTCACCTTTATATTTGAGTAGCCAGTCAATTGAAGATGAATTACCGCCTGAGATAATATCTAATTTAATATTAAATGTTGATTCTACTAGATGGGCTAGTTCTGATAGCAAATTCATTTTTTGATCATCTGGTATAACACCATAACGACAGGCTAAATTAGTTCCAATACCTTTAATTTTAATATTTGGTAGAGATATTATATTTCTAATAAAATCAATAAGATCAGAAGGCATAACGCCCTCTCTACGATCGCCTAACTCTACCATAACAATAATCTGATGTTGTATGTTTTCTTTTTTTGCAAAATAAGACAGTTTTTTGATGATTTTGATTTCAGAGTTAAGTGATATCTCGCAATATTTAATAACACTTTCTACTTCACTCAGCATTGGTGTTCGTATCAGTAGCTTTGGTATTGGATGGCTAAAATTATTCATTTTTTTCAGGTTTTGAATCCTGGAGTCAGCAAGCATTTCTGCGCCTGCATTTATTAGTAGATTCGCAATAACTGGATCACCTGAACATACTTTTGTTACTGGAGTAATTGATATGTTTTTTGATCTCAAAATGGAGGTGATGAGCTGAAAATTGTAATGAATTTTATAACAGTTAATTTCTAAATTAGGGTAGTCCATATCATTTTCAGCGAAAAACGTATGACATTTTATTGTCTTATGGAGTTCACTGCTCCTTTTTCTTGATGTTATAGGGTAATTGTTCAATCAAGTCTTGAGAGTAGGGGGATTATATGTCTAACGTCAATATAGATAAGTTGGTGGTAAAATAGATTATGTGGAATTGTGATAGATGACTCTTTATTGAGGTGTCTTATTTTTGTTTAGACGTTATTTTAACTTACGTATTAAACGTTCGTTTTTTGATACCAAAAAATCTAGCCAAAATAGGTGTCATCTAAGTAGTGATTTACTTTGATGATACCAATTCTTAGTGATCCCCCGATTTTCGATACCATTCATTCACTAACTTGACAGCGCGTACCGCTTGTCTTGCGTCTTCAAAGCCTCTCAATCGATAAAAACAAGTTTTCATCGATCATCATGACTTTTCAGCCACATCAATTTAAAAGCTTTAAATGACCTCTAAGAGGGAGATAGAGAAAGCTACATAAGCGTAAGGGTACAAATTTAATAACGCTATAAAATACGTTATAGCGCCTCTTATCTTATATTTTTGGATATGGAATACAGGATGGTTTTACAGATAAAAACATTAAGGTGTAAATGAGAGTGCAAAGAGGCTAACAAGATGCTCACAGTGACTAACAAGCTCTCAGATCGGAAGAGCACACGTCTGAACTCCAGTCACCGGCTATGATCTCGT
>CAMQZF010000121.1 GCA_947039525.1 uncultured Photobacterium sp.
CCTGCCAATTTCGCCCATTGCAAGGTCGCGCCGCCCATGCCACCCGAAGCCCCAGTCACAAACACAGTATCTCCCATTTTGACTTGGCAACGATTCGCAATAATACGATGGCTGGTTGGCCCGCCGCTGCCGTATGGTAGTCCACGTTATCCGATATTGGCATCCAATAATGTTCTGGGCGTGAGACGTATTGAGCATTTCCGCCTTTCATTGCGTGGCCGGGGTAATCCAAGCCGACCGATAAATTCCCAAACCCACGAATGGCATTAATGTCGCCAGATTTTTCAGGGTGGACTAACCCCAATACGCGATCACCAGATTGAAATTGAGTCACGTTTTTTCCCACTTGCACGACAAGACCGGCAGCTTCACGTCCTAATTGTTGAGGCAATGGAAAAGGCTTGCGACCTGGTAAACCTTTTCCTTCTGCAAATTTTTTCAAAATCGATCCATTGCGATATTTAATGTCCCAACCGGAAACCGAGGTGCTCATCACTTTCACTAACACGTCAAAATCCCCGATCGTAGGCATTTCATAGTCGCCATAATGCAAAACGTTATAGCTGCCACACGCTTTAATTTGTACGGCTTTCATTGTTTTTTCTGGTGTATTCATTATTTATTTACTCAATATTTGACAACCTTAATTGACATAAAGATAAGCACCTCACCTTACATTGTCAACCCTGACTGACAAATTTCATTGTGTGTAAAATGAAACACGCTTTCATTCCTAGCAATAGAAAACGCTAATAAATTGATCATTAAGGATTTTGTGAAATATCTTTTTGAATTTGAGTGATAAAGAGAATGGACAAAAAAATCCGCTCCAGAGACAGAATGCGATAAAATCGAAGAAAATACGCTTCCGTCCCTTAAGGTTTTTAAATGACAGACAATCAAAATGAGATTTTTTTACGATCTAATATCAAAGGATTGCTTCAGACGTGTTTGACGACATTAAATGACAAACAAAAAACATTTTTAGACAACGGTGAATTCAAACACCTTCGCGCAGGCGATGTTCGTCTGTTTGGGCAATTAAGAGGACGAGAGCTCACCATTTCTGAATTAGCCAGAGAAATGGACATGTCGAGACAAGGCGCGCAACAAGCGATTCAACGATTACAACAAGAAGAAATGGTGGAACTAACCCATAATGCCGTTGGCAGTAAAGGAAAAGTGATTCATATCACCGATAAAGGACAAGAATACCGACAATTAATTGCTCGTTATCTTCAAGAGCAAGAATCGGAAATGAAAAACACGTTGGGTGAGTCAGAGCTAGAACAATTACGAGAAAGGTTGCAGCAGCTTAATGCCTACCTTCATAAATAGCGTAAGTTGACCGCATTCTCGTCGATATTTGTATCAATTCTGTTTTCCATCATTCCAATATCTTTAAGTCATTAAGGAAAATCGGAACAGAAAACAGATTGATACTCTTAAAATCCATTCATTTTATTGGTGCTATTTTCATTCAATTGAAATAAATACCTTATTGACATAACATTCAATAAAGGTATCATTTTTTCATTAAAGTCCTTCAAAGGATGATTGAAATTCAATTTCAATCCGTAAGCGTTGACGTTATCGAGCGCGCTAAGACTGAATATATTATTGAGTCTAATGGCGTGTTTTTCTGTGCCATTAGACACGCATAGGAAGAAGATAAATGTTAACGATAACTGCACTATTTCTTTTGATGATCAGAATAACTGAGGTTATTTAATGATCAAAAAAATCTCTCATACGCATCTTAAAGGGTTAACCTTATTAGTCGCTGTTGCTTTTTTTATGGAGCAATTAGACAGTACCATCGCAGTGACTGCCCTACCGAATATCGCGCACACATTTAATGTCCACGTTACAAACGTGACCATTGCCATGGCATTATATTTATTGTCTTTAGCCATCTTTTTGCCCATCGGCGGTTGGTTAACGCGCAATATTGGTCCTAAGCGCACATTACTGACCGCAATTTCCTTATTTATGCTGGGATCACTGGCTTGTGGTTTGAGTAAAAATATTCACTTCTTTATGTTTGCGGAATGTTTGCAAGGCATAGGTGGGGCATTAATGGTGCCTGTTGGTCGTTTGTTTGTCATGCAACACTGCGAAAAGCAGCAATTTGTGAAAATGATGTCTTTATTAGTGTGGCCTGGACTGATTGCACCGGTGTTAGGTCCCCCATTAGGGGCATGGATCACGACGCATTTATCGTGGCATTGGTTGTTTTTTGTCAATGTGCCGATTGCCGTTATTTTATTTACTTTGACGGGGATCTTTTTTCCAACAGCCTCAAACAATGAACTGACTAAAACTCCGTTTGATTGGTTTGGCTTTCTTTTAACCACATTGACGTTTGGGTCGGGTTTGGTGTTTCTTGATTGGATCAGCCAAGCTGGTTTGCAGCAGTGGCAGCCATGGGGTTTCTTTATCTTAGCCATCATTGCCAGCGTTTTATTAATACGTCATGTACAAAGGCATGAGCCACCGATTTTGTCGATCGACGCATGGAAAAGTACGTTTGGTTTTCGGATCTCCATTGTGTCTGGCTGTTTATTTCGTTGCTCTATTGGCGGGTTTCCGTTATTAATTCCCATTTTTTTACAAACACAATTGGGGTTGTCATTAATTGACTCAGGTACCTTTGTGTTGATGCTTTTTCTTGGAAATGTTGCGATGAAACCGTTCACAACAAAGATTTTGATGAATTGGGGATTCAAATGGCCACTATTAATATCAACTGGTATCAGTGCATTGTCGATCATCGGTTGTTGGTTAGGACAATCGAACATCTATCTAGTTGGTTTCGCATTGTTTATTAATGGCTTAATGCGTTCATTGCAGTTTAGTGGTTTTAACACCCTTACGTTCTCCGACGTTCCTAAACAAGAATTGAACAGTGCAAATATCCTTAATAATTTAGTAAATCAATCCTCTTTCGCCGTTGGTATTGCCTTGATTTCTGTTTTTATGCGATTTGGTCAGCACTCAACATCTTTAACCGCAATGCCTCACTCTTATTCGTCTGGTTTGGCGGTCACATTTTGGGGGTTAACGGTACTGGCCATTTTGCCACTGTTTGGTTTAGTTCGTTTGCGATCGATTGATGGTATGACGGTACGTTAATGATACATTTACAATTAACACTATTGGATTAAAAAATAGGAATTATTCAGGGATCGAGACTGATCGTCCCTGAATCTTTTTTAAAAAAATTAACCAAGTTAGTGATGATGATGGTGTAAGTTTTTATAAATAGGTTTATTGTTCATTATCTGATTTACTTCACCAGAAGCTATTCAGATAAAAATAATATAAGCTCATGTTATTAATCAATAATTTCACATAATAACAACATTTTTAAGACTAAATTTGAATAAATAACTAAGGAAACTGCATGTTAAATCTATTGCAACAACAGCTGGGCTATCAATTCAAAGATCACTCTTTATTGATTCAAGCTCTGACTCATCGAAGTGCGAATCAGATTCATAATGAACGATTCGAATATTTAGGGGATTCAATCTTAGGAATGGTGATTGCTGATGAATTATATCATCGTTTTCCTACCGTTGATGAAGGCGATATGAGCCGAATGAGATCAACACTGGTTCGAGGAAAAACACTGGCAGAATTAGGCCGTGAATTAGAATTAGGCAATTATTTATTTCTTGGTGCGGGTGAAATTAAAAATGGAGGAAATCGCGATTCTATTCTATCTGACTGTTTAGAAGCTTTAATTGGTGCTATCTATTTAGACAGCGGTCGACATTTTAATACGGTACGTGATGTTATATTGTCACGCTACAAGACTCGATTAAAAACAATCATATGTGGTGAGGTTAATAAAGATCCAAAGACTCGCTTACAAGAATACATGCAAGGTCAGCGTTTACCATTGCCTGTATACACAGTCGCAACTGTCATCGGTGAAGCTCATAATCAAGAATTCACTGTAGAGTGTTTTGTCTCTGGAGTAAACATTGTCAGTGCTAAAGGTGCTAGTAAGCGTAAAGCAGAACAAGCTGCAGCGGAGTTAACGTTATCAATGCTGAATCAAGCGGCGTAGTGAGCTTTTAGATTAGAGAGACTTACCTAACCTAAACGTTTACCTCACATTAAAATACGGTTACTGATGCAAATAATGATTTTCTCATTTATCTATATCCATTATTTTAATCGTACTGAGTGTAATCCAATGCACTAATTGCATTAGCTCTAAAGAGAATTGATGACTCTCTCCTTTTCGACGTATAAAGTCCTCTCTTGGAGGACTTTTTCTATTCTTGATTAACGTATCTTGATGTTTAAAGACAGGCTTCAAAACCTTCGAAGTTAGGAGAAGTTAGATAGATTTCTTTATGACCCCGAGCATTGGCATGAGCTTTACGGAACTCTTCAGACTGAGTCCAATCTTTAAATTCTTGGCGAGAGTCCCAAACGGAATGAGAAGCAAACAACGTATATTCATCGTTAGACTCTCCTTTCAGTAAGTTAAATGAGCGAAAACCAGGAACATTATCTAAATATGTCTCACGATTTTTCCAGATATTGATGAATTCTTGTTCAGAGCCTAAACGAATTTTAAAGCGGTTCATTGCAATGTACATACGATGTCCTTAGCTTAACTTTTAGTGTTATTTTTTCTTGTTATTACTAACACGGTAATAGTCAAATTGACTACCTATAAATATAAAAGATTTATTTTCAAAAAATAAATCCTAAATCATATCGTTTTCAGTTCCACTGAATGCAATCGACGGGATCTAGTCATTAGATCCCAAATAAATGATTAATCTCGATGAAACGATTTATCCATTTTTCATTGAACCATCAGTTAAGCATTTGCTTTTTCAATCTAGCTAATTCAATCGGATTTGATCGCACAGTAAACTTAATATGACTGTACTCATAATCTTCTTTAATAACACTCATCGTAGAGCGGATTTCACCGATGATGCCTTTTGATGTGTAAGGAACAATAATTTCATCTTCGATCATTTCTTTTTCAGCAATACCGACAATATATTGATGCAATTTAGTAACATCAAAAGGATTACGGGTTGATGTCATCATGGCATCAGGAAACTCTTCCATTAATGATTGCTGTTGTTCCACACTTAATTGATCGGACTTGTTCAAGACTAATAATTTTTGTATATCATCGACGCCAACCTCTTTTAAAACTTCGTGAACAACCTCAAGTTGTGAGCGAAAAGAGCTATCAGAAGCATCAACAACGTATAATAACAATGAAGCATCATGAGCTTCAGCTAACGTTGAGTGAAATGAAGCCACTAAATCGTGAGGCAATTTTTTAATGAAACCCACCGTATCTGAAACTAAGATTCGAGGTTGAGTGATTGGCTGCAATGCACGTACTGTGGTATCTAATGTGGCAAACAATTTGTTTTCCACTAAGACCTCACTGCCAGTCAGGGCTCTCATCATGGATGATTTACCCGCATTTGTGTAGCCAACTAACGCCACACAAAACAGTTCTGAACGTTGTGTTCGTCGACCTTTCAGTTCATCTTGAACACTGACTAATTCACGTTTTAATTCGGCCAATTGATCACGAATTTTACGACGGTCGAGCTCGAGTGTTGTTTCACCGGCACCCTTCCCCATTTGGCGCTCTTTATTACCGCTTGTCGATTCTCTTAATCTGGGTGCTAAATAATTTAAACGCGCCATTTCAACTTGTAAACGAGCAGTACGAGTGCGAGCATGACGACTGAATATTTCAATAATAATGCCAGTACGGTCAAACACTTCTACGCCCAATTGACTTTCAACGTTACGCAATTGTGATGGGCTTAAATCGCAGTCAAATACAACCACATCGGCACAAGCAAAGGGTAAATTTTCTGAGGGAATATCCATAAAAGATATTTCATCAACAGAAATGGGCTCATCATCTTCTTCAACGATCCCTTTATTTCCAGTGAGACGGGCTATTTCCATCATTTTTCCAGAGCCCAAAACATTCATTCTTTTTGTTGAACTTTGTTTCTGCGATTGGGTTCCAACCACTTTAAATCCTAATGTGGTGACCAAACGTGAAAGTTCCGCAAGGGATGCGGTTGCTTCATCACCTTTAAATTCTGGTGTGCGAATAGAAATCAGTAAGGCATGATTCAGTGACGCTTTTTCAGTTAACTGCATAATTTATGTTGATGCACCTAAGCGCAATCCTTCTTTTTTATTTAATCCTACTCTGTTATAGCTGTGCTTTATATAGATAACTCTAGATAGAGTGTAGAGCGAATACGATAAGAAAGGCATTCGTCCTCTTTTGATATTAAGCTGTCATTTCTCAATAACTTAAATAGAGATAAAATCTTTCGTCTCTTCTTTAGGTAACATACTGTTATCTATTATTTATCTTTATGATGCTTTGCAGATTACCGATAAATTGTTTGTATTTGTAACGAATAAAACCAGAATGTGTCGGTATCTCAAAATTGTCTTTTCTTTCGATATACTTTATTGAATCAATGAACGTAATCCATGACTGATATTGTTGTAATAACAAGCGATGCTTTTTTAAAAGGTTCGTTATCTCAAAATAGGGTCATTATGAAAAGGCAGAAAAATGAAAACTGAAATAAGCATTGATCACGAATCTGTAGCGCCTCGTACGATTAGTCGACGTGGTTTATTTCAACGTCTTTTTTCCAGTGCTCATACTGTTATTGAGAAACCAGAAATCCATCGTATTTATCGAAAAGCACCTCGCCCACCGACCTGTGTTGATGACAGTTTACTTTCTCGTTTATGCGATGGTTGTGGATTGTGTGTTGAGGCTTGTCCACAACAGGTGATTTCAATCATTAATGGCAAACCTGAATTAACGCTAGATTGTAATCATTGTACGGATTGTAATGCATGTAAAACAGCATGTCCGACGTTATCCTTATCAAACACACTCCAATTTACAGGGGTTCGACCGCAATTTTCAGCCTTGTGTCGGCAACGAAGTCATCGTGAGTGTGATTATTGTGCCGAAGCTTGCCCTCATCATGCCATTGAGTTAAAAGAGAACATGCCTTATCTTCTTATTGAAAAATGTACAGGTTGCGGACAATGTCGTGATGAGTGCCCCTTAAGTGCAATTTCATTACCGTTAGTAAAATAAAGGCTCACCTTTTTAAGAGGTACAGAAAACAAAAGCCATACACGGTACGTTATGCGCCGACTGTTACTTAATAATAAAAACAAAAAAGACAACCGTAAGGTTGTCTTTTTAAAAGTAATTCATCAACAATTAACGGTATAAAGGATATTGGCGAGGTGTTAATTGAAGTAATGCTGTCATGTCTTCAAGGAATGCGCTTGTGATTTTTGCCAAAGTAACATAAAAAGTCGATGATAATTCACTGCTTTCGATTAAAGATAAGTAATGGAAGCACCAAGATAATAAGTGTTCTTCTAAAAGCACCATCGTTGCGGTGTCATTCTCTTGTTCTAAGAGCATGGCTAATGCAAACATCATTAAGCCAAATTGATCTTCTGGCTCATTCAATTTTGTGTCTAGACTCAGATTCAATGCACTTAAAAATTGACGATAATGTAACGTTGATGGGCCCATCACAATGTTATCAACATTCAGATAGACTGAAGCCCATGGTGGCGCAGGCATTTCACCTTGCCCTTCGAATAGTACAGAGAAATCTTCACATACAGAATTGTCCACACTTGGTAATGCATTGACTAACGCAGTGATATGCTGTGGATCTCGCCAAGCAAAGGATTCTGCTAATTGAGGTAACTCAGTAAGTGCTGTCTGAGCGTCATTTTCATTTGGTGCGTAATAAAATAATGCACCCAATACTCTAGGAACTACCGCAATCATATTGACCTCTGCCTTCTTCAAACTTTCTGGTTTTATTTTATTTTTATCAGTCCATTAAACGCCATACACGGATAAAAATAAACAGATGGTGTTAAAAAACACAAAGCGGCCATTGCCGCTTTGTTGAATGAAACCTGAAAATCACATGGAAATCCACCACAAGTTGTAAAAAGCAATGCGAGATAACACTTCGCCACAGACAATGGCGACAGCACAACCAGCAAGCACTTGTGTATTCAATTTTTTAGTTGGCATTAAAGCAAAAGTAGCAATGACAAGTGTAATGATCACCGTAATGGCATGGGCTAACCAAAAATTGTGTTGCAGAATAGCCAAATGAGGTACTTGCTCCGTGACAAACTCAATGTATGACGGACGCATCGCCAATGAAATGATACCGCCAATAATCGCAACAAGCGCGCCTAATTTTTTTGCTCCCATCGCCATGGCACAAGCACCGCCAGCAACCGCAACCGTTAACCATAGCTGCAATGAGGTAAAGTTTGTGT
>CAMQZF010000122.1 GCA_947039525.1 uncultured Photobacterium sp.
AAGCATTACCCAAAAAAAGACCTTTTACTTGGCTATTTTTCAGTGGCTTTGAGTGAAAAACAAACAAAAATGCCGTTTTTGAAAGCGTTATTTTGACTAGAAATAATTAAGGGACCATACACCTAGAACGCTACTCATTAAAACCCCAACAATATAAACCCCAAAGTATTCATTATTACTTAAATAAGAAATGACAATTGGAATACAACAAATACTAAAGCCTATAAAAAAGAAGATGTATATATTCCATACAAATCATCGGATAAATAAAAAAACAAGCTCGATATTGATAACAATAAGCACAATATCAATATCAATATCAATATCAATATCATTTTCTTTCTATTTAAAAAATCACCTAAAGGTACAACAAGCAATAATCCACATATATTACCTGTCAGTGCTAATGTATATATAAATGACACATTTAAAAAACTTTGATTTAATTCCTTCATTGCTAATGGGATTAATGATTGTATATAATACATATTTGCAATAATAAAACCACAGATAAGAGCCAACATAAAGTTGATAGATTTTCTTTTCACTTTAGTTTTCCACCAAATATAAACACCAGTTTATTCCATATAGTGACTATTGATAACTGTCACTATTAGCAGTATGTACCAATATTATTAGCCATTTTTTAATGACCAACTATCAGATGTCATACTCTAATAGTGAAGTGTTATGGTAAAAAGACATCTCATAACAAAAATACTCTAAACCAAAATGGTCATATTCTTACCCTGTAAATTGTAATAATCAGCCATAAATTTACAGCACTAAAAACAGCTAATTTAGAGGAAAAAGGCTCGAAAAAATTAGTTAGAGGCAAATATGTCGCTAGAACACTGAAAAGTAGTGGCTAACTTACGTATTTAGCATAATTGGTATTATATGTATTAGGTTTAAAAACCAGTTGAATGCTCACTAGATATGTTTTTCATACTCATCTCTAACTCATTTATGTCCAATTAAAAGTTAGCCTAGACTTCTTATGACTAACTCTTCTTTAGATACCTATAAAGCGTTGCCTCTCCAATGTTTAGTTGTTTAGCCACTGATTTTTTAGTTTTCCCCGCCGCTAATAACACGCGAGCTGATTCGATAATTGAACGATCAACACACTTCCTTCCTTTGTACTTCCCCTCGGCCTTAGCCCGCTCAATGCCAATACGTTGACGCTCAAGCATCTGTTCACGTTCCATCTCAGCCAAGCCAGCCAGCATTGTAAATAACATCTTCCCCACGCCAGTGGTAATATCTGAACCTTGAAGCTGATCAACCAGAACCGCGACACCTCTAGCCTGTAATGCCTCTACCGTTTCTAGGACTTCGCTGGTTTTACGCCCCAGTCTTGAGACATGGTAAACAATCAATGTATCGCCAGATTCCAGCTTATTGAGCAATTCTTGAAACTTAGGGCGATTAGTGGTTTTTCCGGTGAAAACATCCTCAACAATCACGTCATGATTGTAACGATCTGCTAAATATTTTGATTGCTGTTCAATGTGTTGATCACTACAACTCACTCGGGAATAAATGTATCTCAAAATGAACCTCTATCAATAGACTTTAGGACTTCATGATAAAACAGAGGATAGTCTATCAATAGAGTGAATTACCAACCCTAAAGAGAGATTTTAGGCGGTATATCCCACCAATCAATGAGGGAAGCCCTAACGATAGAGGTTCTTCTGCCAAGGTGATCGCTGCTGTAACTTGCTCGATGCGCGTAGCGCATAATAGCGAGCGCTTGCGCACTGCGCCGCACAAGCCACTCAGTGCTGTTCATTGTTACGCTGCTATCAAATTGGCGCGTAGTTAATTTGGTGCTAAGTAGATTCAAACCCTCCACTTTGCTAAGCCGCTTTTTGTGGCGCTATCACAAACCTAACGGAAGTACACAGGCCATTTGCGCCATCAGCTCTTGCACTTAGTTTTATTTGAGTGGGCGATGAGAGTTCGATTTACTTTTTGTCTGACAGGCTATTTTGCTTTATGATTGGGGTTGGATGATTAGCTAGTTTTGTAAAGAATGTTAGGGGAAAAATAGGTCATTTTATACCTTGGATTTTCTAAACTTTACAAAAACAACGTATTTCGTAAAGCATTTTTGGTGGGGTTATGTCCTTTCAAGCCTGACGTGGCTTGGTTAGTCACTCAGTTGAGTCAGTTTTTTATGTACATAAGAAGTGAACATCGACACAAGCCATGATCCAGACCTAAAAAATCAAACCAATCTTCGTCCTTTTATTGTCTATGCGTTTGACGGCAATAAAAAAACTGAGGTGACGGACTTAGCGTATTTACCAAAAGACAAGCCTTTGGTCGCCGTCATCGGTTTAGTACTGGATGACATGCCAAACATTGCGCCAAACGTGGGCAAGTTAAAATTTGAAAACATGCAACAATCGGCTCAAAAGACTGTCGACTATTTAGAAAGTTTGGGGATCCAAAATATTGTAGCCCTCACTCACATCGGTCACGCCAAAGATCAAGCCTTAGCCTCACAAGTCAACGGCATTGATGTGATCGTTGGTGGTCACTCTCATACTCTATTGGGTGATCACACCAATTTAGGACTGAATAATAACGGTCAATACGCACAGTGGATCACAAACCCAAACCAAACAGAAAAAACCTGTGTGGTTCAAGCGGGCGAATACGCACAAGCCATGGGGCGTTTGCAGGTTCAATTTGACGGAAAAGGGCAAATTATTCGCTGTGAGGGTCAGAACACCCTATTAAGTAACGATCAATTCTACCATCAGGCGCAACGCTCGGCTGACACGCAATTAAGCACTCACGATCACGATAAGATCGTTGCCTTCATTGATCAGCAAGACAACATGATGATTGTCAAAGAAGACGCCCATTTGAGACATCACATCAATGACACATATAAGCCAGCCGTTGATAAAGCGTATGGTACTGTCATTACCCAAGTCCCCACGGAAATCAAACATGAGCGTCGTCCAGGTGACAAAGGCACCGACAAGCACGGCTCGGATGTCGCGCCTTTATTGGCTGAGGCGCAATATTACTGGGCAAACACACCTGAAGTGCAAAAAATCACAGGTCATAAAATCGACTTTGCGTTGATCGGCGCTGGCGGCATTCGTAAAAACATCGAAGCAGGCGAATACCGAGAAGGGAATGTCTCGTTAGAATTGTTGCCATTTTCTAATTTCATGTCTGTTCTACCCGTGCAAGGCAGTGTGATTCGCGACTTATTACAAGAAACCGTCAATGCAACACTGGCAGAAGGCGCTCATGCGGGTAAGTTCCCATACTCTGGACATTTGCGTTATCAGTTCACTGAAACCAAAGCGCACCAACAAGGACAGATAGATCACATTGAAGTGATGTCAGGGACAGAACAAGCGCCTATCTGGACACCACTTAATAACAATCAAACCTATTACGTGGCAATCAACAATTACAATGCGACAGGTAATGACGGCTGGACAGCCTTATACAAAGCTCAACAATCCCATTCAGGACGTATTGATCTGGCTTACCTCAATGGAAAGCTAACGGGGTTTAAAGTAAAGAACATCACAGAGAAAGATGGCCAATACAAAGTGAATTACCAAGGTAAAGCACCCAATTGCAAAGCGGCAGTTTTGTAATACCGATGCGCAAGCGGTCATTGATTATTTCAATGAGCAACGTCGTACCTTAACGCCACTTTCTTATGAGACAGTCACATTAAACCGTGTGGCACATTAATACGGATAAACGGCACATTCAGTAACATCGAATGTTTCTAAGATAACGGCGTTTTCGTGAAATCATCCTTCAATGATGATTACGGAAACGCCGTCAATTTTCTTATCTTGATATCAATGAGTTCGGAAACCACTCGATATAGAATTAAAGCGGCTCGTTCACTTTAACCACCAACTTACCGAAGTTTTGTCCTTCAAATAAGCCCATGAACGCTTGTGGTGCTTGCTCTAAACCAATCGTAATATCTTCACGGTAGCGAATTTTATCTTCTTCTAACCACTGTGCCATTTGCGCTGAAAACTCAGAGTACTGAGAGCCGTAATCATCAAAAATAATGAAACCTTGCATACGAATGCGCTTCACTAACAAAGTGCCCATTAATAATGACAAACGATCAGGACCTTCAGGCAATTGTGTTGCATTGTATTGAGAAATCAAACCACAAACCGGCACACGAGCTTTCGTATTTAATAACGGCAATACGGCATCAAAAACCTTACCGCCCACGTTTTCAAAATACACATCGATACCTTGTGGACACGCTGCAGCCAGTTGCTCAGAAAAATCACTCGCATGATGATCAATACAGGCATCAAACCCAAGCACTTCGATCGCATATTGGCATTTTTCAATGCCACCAGCCACACCGACAACACGACAACCTTTTAGTTTACCAATTTGCCCCACCGTTGAACCCACAGCGCCTGTTGCTGCCGCAACGACGAGAGTTTCATTTTCTTGTGGCTGGCCAATATCCAATAAGCCCATGTAAGCCGTAAAGCCCGGCATCCCCATGATTCCCAAGGCATAAGACGGTGGAATGGACGCATCCAATTTAATTAAGCCGTCGCCATTTGAAACCGCGAAATCTTGCCAGCCGGTATAAGCTAAGACCCACTCACCCACTTGATAGTCCGAATTCTGTGACTCGGCCACCTGACAAACGGTTGCCCCTATCATGATGTCATTCACCGCAACGGGCTCAGCATAAGACTTCGCACTGCTCATGCGGCCACGCATGTAAGGATCCAATGATAAATATACGGTACGTAATAAAACTTCACCGTCTTTCGGTTGTGGTGCAGAGTGGGTTTCTAAACGAAAGTTCTCTACGCTTGGTTTGCCTTCTGGACGAGAAGCCAACACGATACGACGATTTTGATATTCAGCCATGATCTTTATTCCTCTGTGCTTTTCAATTAAATCAGTTGTGACAACATCTCTTCCGAATATGCCACCGGCGGCTCACCCGCTTTTACTTTATTGACGTAGTTTGAATCAGCAATTAAAGGACGACCAATGGCTAATAAATCAAATTTATGATCCAATAATGCCTGACGACCTTGCTCTGGGGCATAACAACCCGCACCAATTAGAGTATGTTGATAATTCTTACGCAAATACGTCGATACTTTTCCATCATCACCTAAGAAATCAAAAGTTAAGTTATCGTCAAACATGCCCTCATGCAGATACGCTAATGAACGGGTATTTAATTGATCTAAAAGATAATCAAACACCTCACGATCACGAACATCAGGCGTCATGTTGTAATAGCCACCCGGTGAAACACGCAGACCTGTACGATCGCCACCAATACGAGCAATAACCGCATCAACCACCGCCAGTGGGAAGCGTGCCATGTTCTCAGGTGAACCACCAAACGCATCTTGACGCTCATTACTGCTGTAATGCAGGAACTGATCAATCAAATAACCATTCGCTCCGTGGATTTCCACGCCATCAAATCCAGCATCAATCGCATTGGCTGCTGCTTGGCTAAAATCCGCAATAAGTTGTTCAATTTCAGTCACTGTCGCAGGCTTAGGAACGGTATACGTTAAATGACGCATACGCGGTAAAGAACCCTCTAAACCCAATGCTGACGGGGCTAATACGTATTCACCACCAAAAAAGGATGGGTGCGCAACACGCCCTGTGTGCCAAAGTTGAGCAAAAATCTTACCGCCACGTGCATGCACTTTATCCGTTACCATTCGCCATGCTTGGATCTGCTCAGGATTAAAAATACCTGGGGTATTAGGGTAACCCTGACCATCCGGACGAATCAAAATGGCTTCAGTAATGATCAAGCCTGTATCGGCTCGACGCTCATAGTAATCAGCAATCGCCGTTGTCGGCATTAAATTCTCATCGGCCATACAGCGAGTTAAGGGTGCCATGATAATACGATTCTGTAGTGTCAACGTATCGTTCAATTTGAAAGGCTGAAAGAGGATGTCGGTCATGATTGGTCTCATTTGTTATTGTATTTTTTCTTACGATAGGCTTTCTTGAATGATCATTCAAGTTATATTTTTGAATGCTCGTTCAAGAGTCGTTACAATATCTCCAATCTGTCATGGCACCTTTGAATCTGAGACCTACTATGCGTAAAGCCGAATTTGACCAAGAATATGTATTGCGATCGGCAATGGATGTTTTCATTGCCAAGGGTTACAGCAAAACCAGCATGCAAGATCTGAAAAAAGCCACTGGCTTGCACCCCGGTTCAATCTATAACAGCTTTACGAATAAACGCGGTTTACTCTTGGCCGCACTGGAACATTACCGAACAGAGCGTTTGACAGAATTTGAAGCCTTGTTTGCCACCAGTAATAGCGTGATCAGTGGATTGAAAAAATATCTGGATCATGTGATTGATGAATGTGAGCGCGAGGAAATCAAAGACTGCTTATTGCAAAAAGCATTAAGCGAATTGGCTCAACAAGATGTGGAAGTAGAAAGTGTGATTTGCCAGATGTTGAATCAATGGCAAACCTTATTAACAGAAAAGTTTCAGCAAGCCCAAGATAGCCAAGAAATACCGCATCATAATGATGCTGAAGCATTAGCGCATTTCTTTATGATGAGCGTGTATGGCATGCGTACGTTATCCCATACGCAACCGAAAAAAGGCGCATTACGTCAATTAGGGCAAAGTGTATTCAATTATATAACTCAATCATAATGGCGAGCGATGTTCGCCATTTTTTCTTATTTGTTGCAATCCGTTACCAACAAAAACGTTCTATTCTCATACCATCATTAACCTTCCTTTGATTCAGCCAGTTGTGTACTTTCGCTAAGGTATCAATCCGATTATCATTGAAGCCATACTCACCTATCGTAAAACGCTTACTCAATGCTACGCCAGACTTAAGACATGCTATACACACTGGCGTTTATCTCGTTACGCCTGTCACACTCATACTGACCTTACAGCCTCGCAATCCGCCATGTCTTTATTTACTTTGTTCAAAAGACACAGTAGGCAATGGTTTTTTGAAATACGACAACGCCTTTTTTGGTGCAAAAACGCCAATATAAACACATGGATTGAGACGATTCCGCTCGCCATATTGCATCAAGAATTATCACGCTCAGAGCAAGTGAATGTATTTCATCAAATTATGCAACAGTTATTGTCCAGCCGACAGACTTTAGGCATTAATCACTGTGCAACATTAGGGGAGTATTTACAGCTGTCCTCCGCTTCCTTGTCGTATATCCATTCTTTTCAGCACATCCCGCTTGCTCTGTTATTTGAAGCAAAATGGCATTTTCATTGTTACCTTGACAGTAAACGTTTATTTTCACTGAGAAATCCAAGGCGTCTGTGTCAAATACTACTAGGAACGGCACATCCTGATGAAATCCGTTTTATGCGTCACCCATGTTGGTGCTCTGTCATACAATGGTTGCGATATCTATACTCAAGCACTAAACCTAAGCCTTATCTGCAACGACAGCAATACCTCGCTTTTTTGAAAACACTCCGCTATGACTCTTTTTTTCTTTTATCTCAATTTGCCGTTAGCTATCAAGATGTACAAATCATTCGCCATCTTTATCTTCACAAACTCAAACTCTCCCCAACGCAACTTTCAATACTCCTGCATACAGAGCTTGCAATACCAAGCTTATTTGCCGCATTAAAAATACATTACATTGATCAACAACAAGGGATAAAACACTTTTTAGAACGACATAACCCCCACTTATCACTACTCACAAGCTCACCTCAACAATGGCATTGCCTTGTTATTGATTACGCAAAAAGTTTACACACAATAAAAATCAATCAGAAGCTCTATCAACAAGTCGACTTTATGAAACAGCAACACCATCACTCATTGTCCTGGCATGGTGCTTTGTTTTATTTTCCTGAAACTTATTCTGACGTTTATCGTTTAGGCTGTGAGTTTAGAAATTGTTTGAGAAACACCGATAAATATCAAGATGCCATATTGCAAGGCTATCTTTTTACTCTTCAATATCCATCCACAATTCAATCCATCCATAAGCATCAAACATCCTCATCCAACGCCATTTGTATTTTGTCTGATAAGTCCGGAAAAATTATTGAAGCACGCCAATTTGGTAATAAACCAATCAGCTATCAAACTCAGCAGGAGTATCAAAAGATATGGTGCCATTTATTAGATAATTTTAACTAAAATTAAATCACTTAATATTATAGATATAAAAATATCCTCTTCCTCAATTAAGGATAACCAAATAGAAAAAGAACAAATACTATCTTTTAAAATTTACATTTTTATCATTAATA
>CAMQZF010000123.1 GCA_947039525.1 uncultured Photobacterium sp.
TGTTAAAGGTTAAATAAGGAATAAGTTTAACCCGCGCATTTTGATTAGCCATTACTTTTGCAATCCCCTAATTGGATCTGTTGGGGGAGACGGAACCCCGCGGTATAACCGTCTTGCAGGTCGCCAACGCAATTACAAAGTGAATTCGGAATTTGATCAAAATCATGTTTTATGGCAAAGGGAGAAAAACTACCATTTAAGGGCGAAAAACAACCTTTTGACCATTAACAAAATCATCAATATTAGCGCTGAAATTTAAGTCGGACGTTATGTATGATCAGCACTAAATGGCTAGAGCTTTACCAATATCTCTACAGTCAACTCCCTTCACTTCCATTACAACAATACGTTGAACAACAGTTTAACGATCGTTTGATGTTTTTAAGTGCTCAATTTGCACAAGTAGACCGTGAACAAGATAAAAATCAGCTCGATTGGTTAGAGCATGAGAGTTTCACTTTAGTAATGAGTGAGCTTTTTGAGCCGCTTTCGATTACTAAGTCTCAACTGCAATTTCTGTTTGAAACTTTAATGGCAGCGCAGATGTGTCAGTTGGCCATGATCGTGACTAACCTATACAAATCTCTACTTCTTGAACATGAATTCAAAAGTAAATGTGGTCTCGTCTATCAACAGTTGGGGGATTACGAGATGGCTAAAGCGATGCTGAAAGAATCCATTTCTCTCAATGAAAAAAACCCAATGATCCATTGTCATCTGGGATTTAATTATCTTTACCAAGGTGACAGCGAGTTAGCCGCAGAGCAGTTCCAACGGAGCATTGAAATAGATGCCAACTTTATTGGCGGCTATCAAACTCTGGCGGGGCTGCATTATCAAGATAGCAAGTTTGAGTTGGCGGCTAAGTATGCCGAGAAAGCTTTTTTTTGTGATCAGTCGTTAGTCTCTACCTATATCACGGCCGTGAGTTCATACCTTGCCCTTGGTCAAAATGATAAAGCCGATCAGTGGATCACTACTGCGCTAAGCAACGATATTTGTTCTATCGAATTGGTGCGTTTAGCTGGGATCACTGCACACCAAAATGGTCGCTTAGAAGAAGCACTCGAAGCGCTGGATCATTATCTGCTACTCAAACCAGAAAGCTACGACGTGATCAGCATTCGCGCGCGCGTCAAAGCCAACATGCACCTTTATGTTGATCTTGAGCAAGACATTCGCCAATTACTTATCTTTGAACCACACGATGAGTGGTGCCTAGAACATCTCTTTTTGTGCTATTTCTACACCGAAAAATGGGCCGATGCACAATTAGTGATGGTTGAGCTTAACAAGCTGGCAGCACACTACAAAATTACCTATCGAGATCAGCTTAATACCATCAACAAAGCGCTGAGCCTTGATGTGGTTGAAATATAATTATAAGTTTGGAGTTAATGTGAAAGAGCAAGTTGAATCAGGTGTCGCTGACACCTCTCGCCGCGACTTTTTGAAGCTGGGTGGCGCAGCTGCTGCAACGGTGACAATTGGTGCAGCAGCTGGCGCAGGCTTTGCATTGGGTCGAGATCCTGATGCAAACGTAGGTTGGGGGCGAACCGAATCAGGCCATGATATGTATTTTGATCGTGAACCTTTCCGTGTCGATATTGCACCAACGATGGAAGTAGCAGGTAAACTCACTCGTCCTGAATGGAGTGATTTCTTATTCCACCGCACACGTGTGCTAGGTGCTGAAATGAAAAATGGCTGGATACCAACCACTGATTGGCGAGAAATCCCAAATGAAAGAGTGCGTGAATACTACTCTCGTTACCCTGAACGTTGGGCTGACATGTACCAATCGTTTGAAGAGAAAGCAGAGCACGCACAAAACTTTGAACAACACCGTTCACGCTTTGCACTCGGTTGGGCTTACTCGGCAGCCTACATGCGTGGGGTAAAGAGTGACTTTCCACCAAGTCCTCAGGGCCATCCAGATGAAGTGGATTTCCAGTGGGTTAAGCGTACTAAGCAAGAATTCAAATCACCAAAACACGCATCTGACTTGATCAAGAAGATGGCCTTTAAATTTGGGATGAGCATTGTTGGTATCACCAAAATGGATCCTAATTTTATTTTCAAAAACACCATGCGTGGCATGTCAGATTGGGACGAGTCGGTGCCTAAACACTGGAAGAACGTGATCATCTTTGGTACTCCAATGAATTGGGATCCAATGTATGCCGCGATCGGTTATTCCACCTCTTACGACGGCTACTTCCGTGCGAAAAATGCTTCTGGTTTGATGGCGGCCTTTCTTGGGGAGTTGGGGTATGCAGCACGTCCACAATGGCCGGGTTCTGACTATGAAATCATAGTACCTCCACTGGCAATCCAAGCCGGTATGGGAGAAGCGGCGCGTAACGGTATTTTGCTAACACCGGAGCTTGGACCAAACATTCGTCTTGCCGCGGTGATTACTGAACTGGATCTTGAAGCAGATAAACCTATTGATACAAAGGTTAAGCATTTTTGTGAAGAGTGTAAGATCTGTGCTGATTCTTGCCCCAGTGAATCAATCAGTAAAGCTGACAAACCAGATGCAATTGTACGTGGTTATCGTAAGTTTGAATTTAACCAAGATAGTTGTTGGACTATGTGGCGTCAAGGCCCAACTGAAACTGCGATGGGTTGTCGTGTGTGTATCGCAGTTTGTCCTTATACGCGTAAAAACAACTGGATCCACGCGTTGGTAAAAGAGACTGATCCTCGTGACCCAACAGGCATTACGCGTAAAACGCTATTGGCGATGCAACATAACTTCTTTTATTACCCAGAAGCTGAAGCGTATCACGGTGATTGGAATGGTGGCCGCTTTGCCGGTTACCACCAACCACCAGAATGGATGCGTAGCGAGAACTACCTCAAAGTTGAGAAAACTTGGGAATATGACGGTAATTGGGAGGGCTTCTAATGTTTCCACAATCTACGGTACTTGATCCACTATTTTGGATGGCGTTCGGTGCTCTGCAAGTGCTTGTTTTCACTGGTGCTAATCAGTGGGCTAAGCAATTTAAGCTTGGCATGAATTGGTGGAGATGGTCACTTGTTGGCGGTTGGTGGGCATCCTTCGTTTTGACTGTTGCTGGAGCATTTACACTACTGGGTGAAAACGAAGGTTTAGCGGGCTGGTACTTCCTTGGCTTTGCTGGTACTGGACTTATCATTGGCGGTGCTATTTTGTTGCGCGTACTGATTGCTCTAAAACCAAAAAATGCACACTAATTTTCTCCATCATAATTTAGTATTATCTTAAGGAGCAAGCCACAAGGTTTAAATTTTGTGGCTTGTCTATTTTTCTATGACAATAAAAAAAACAAAAACGCCAAATCGAAATAAAAAACTTGAGAAGATCCTCAGCATCTTGTCAATTTTTCTACTGATTGTGGCTTGGTATTTAGGCGGATTGCGTTCGAATAACTCGCAAGCCCAATTTTTTGAGCACATTACCTCTAAGCAATATCAACTAGAGGAAGTCTCGCCGAATTTGTACAAATTAGTTGGTAATGTAGGAGAAGAAAATGCTAAATGGGTTAGCTTCGGTTCCGGTATAGGTTATGGTGGTGAATTGACGGTTGGCGCGGTATTTACGGCTTCAGGTGTAGTTGAAACTATCTCACTGCTTTCTTCAAAAGAAACCTCCTCATACTTTGAAAAAATCGTCGAAGAAAAATTGCCAGAAGGACTCCTAGGTAAAAATATCAAAACCACTTTCCATGTTGATGCAATTACTGGCGCAACCTTAACGTCAGATGCCTATAATCACGCACTCGATCAAGCTGCCGATTCTGTTCGCCAAGCAGTATTTGGCTACCGATTGTCTGAGCAAGTTACCCCGTGGAGCTATTTTAAATGGTTAGACGCAGCTGCCCTGATTTTATTTGCAATCGCAGTTTGGGTAAATCGCACTCGTTCAGAACATAAAGTAAAAATGAATGTAGCTTTGTTGACGGCATCAACTCTTTTGTTTGGCTTCCACTCTGCATCGCTTTACTCGGCTTCTACTATGGGTGGCTTGGTTTATGGCTCGTGGATCTCAGGGGTAGCAAACTACACACCATTTATCTTGTTGGCGTTAAGCATCATTTACATCTTTTGTTATAACCGTAACGTTTATTGTCAGAGTTTATGCCCATTTGGTGCAGTTCAGCAATGTCTTGCTAAAGTGGGTAATGCGAAATCTTCGCCAGTACGTCATCAATTCTTTATTTGGTTTCCACGTGTGTTACTGCTGATCACGTTGTGTTTAGGTGCGTATTTCCGTAGCCCTGCCGCTTTCGTTTACGAGCCTTTTGGTATTGCTTTTGGCATGATAGGAGGCATGTATCTCTTTGTATTGACGATAATGATAATTTTGACATCTTTGGTCGTTCGTCGCCCTTGGTGTCAGAGTCTTTGTCCTATTAATGCGATGACTGATTTTTTAGTCTTTAACAAACATTGGTTCAAGCAAGTACGCAATAAAAAAGGTAAACAAGCCCGCCAGATTACGCAAAGAGAACCACGAACTGCACGTAAAAACGAAACCGTTAAGCAAGAGAGGGAGTAACAATGAGACAACATATCGCGATGGTGTTTTACTGTTTAGCTTCAGTGATGATCATTATGCAACTTTCAATTAGCTTTATCAGTTTAAGTAATGAGCAAACGACCCAGAAATTACTGCATATTGTGACTAAGCAAGCAGAAAAGGCGTCAGTAGTAGTAGAGAGTAAGACCCAAATCGATTATCAGCAGATGGCCGAAGATATGGCGCAAGAAAGCTACTAGCCATATTTATACAATAACCATACAAACAGTGACCTTAAAATAAGGAGCTTAACATCGTGTAAGCTCCTTATTGTGCTAACTATGAACAGTAAATGTATTCCACTTGAGCGCATGCGCTCTGAATCTGGTTTAACCACTCCTTATCTTTTTCGTATCTCGCAACTATATTCTGAACGAGGTATCGAAGAAGTTTCGCGTCATCATAGACTCAATTTTAGTGCTTTAATCTATATTACCGAAGGTGAAGGGCAACATTACATCGATCACCAGTTTCATCAGATACGGGCAGGAACGTTACTCACACTAGGTAAAAACCAAATTCATGCTTTTGCTAAAAATCGTAATGTTGATGGCTTTGTGATGCCATTCAATTGCACATTTTTAGCTGAAAGTAGCCACGACCCTTATTTTGATTCGATCATTGCCGCCTTGGTACATGTGAATTGTATTCATAATATCAACCACGATATTGATGCGCTGTTTCGAGTTATAGTGCAAGAATTCTATTCTGAATCCGAGTTTCGTGCTGAAATCATCCGTAGTCTACTCCGTAGCGTACTGCTAAAAACTATCGTGCCAATCTACAAAGCTAATACGCAACAAGGGCGATTAGGCGCAAGTGATTTCTATCGTCTTAAAAATTATATAGATAAAAATTTTAATCAGCGGCCGTCAGTCGCAGAGATTGCTTTGTCTATTGGGAAAAGTGTTAAACAGTTAGATAAATTAGCTAAGGACAACGCAGGGATTAGCGTTAAAGAACTACTAGATGAACGTGTTTTAATTGAAGCAAAACGTCAGTTAGCTTTTAGCCAATATTCAATCGCAGATATAGCTGAACAACTTGGGTTTAACGAAGCAACAAATATGACTAAATTCTTCAAGCGTCATACTGATGTGAGCCCAAAAGACTTCCGCCAACTGTGCCGCATGGGCTTAAGGCAAAGCTAGATTTTCAACTTGTCCCTTTTGGGGTTTTGTCACAAAGTGATGAAGAAGTATAAGCCCAATAAAATTAGTAATTTTATTAATGCTTTTACCATTAAAAATGAAACATTCTTTCTAAATATGACGGGCGTCATACATATTAAAAATGAAATGATGTTTTGTTTTGTTTTTTACCTTGCGTGCAATAATATGTCACCATCCTTGAAAGACCCCTACAAAATGGTGGATATAATTATGAAAAAGCAGGCAAAGCGTTTATCTGTACTAAGTTTGTCTATCTCCTGTGCATTAATGACTTTTAATGCACAGGCTGAGTTAGACCCGAATATTGTCGAAAACCAGAGTAGCGCAGCTGTCGATTTATCAGATGCTGCTAAGCAAGCGTTTTATGAAGATTCTAAACTGAACCTTCATACGTTTTTGTATATTCGTGACCGTGAAGAGCGCGCTCCGGGTGCTGACTTTAAACCACAGATTGAAAACCAAACGTTGCAGCTTGCCTTTGATTATCGCTCTGGTTATTTTAACGACGTAATTGGTTTTGACCTATGGGGTAGTACCTTGTTAAAGGTCGGTGATACGTTCGGTCAGTCAGAAATTCTGCTGTATGACTATGACTGTAATAATGATGGTGTCGGTGGTGACGCTTGTGAAAAAACCAATACATCATTGAATATCGCTGCGCTGAAAATGAAGTTGGGTGATGAAGAACTTGGCTTTGCAGCGCGTGCAGGTTATACCCGCATCAACATGGGTACGATACGTTCTTCTTGGGGCTTGAATCCACATTCATACCGTGGTGTAGAAGGTAAATTTTCAATGGGTAACCTACACCTAGGTTACGCATGGGCTGACCAATTTAAGAATGATTGGTCTGATAAATTTAAAGACATGACAAACGCTTGGCACCAAGGTGATCCTAGTATGTCAAAAGCAAAGAAGATTGATTACATTCACTCTATCGGCGCGATCTATGAGCTAGATAATGGTGTGATTGATCTAGGCTACGGTCAAGGTAAAGACTACCGTGACAACTGGCAGGCATTGGTAAAGTACGGCTTTGATCTTGGTTCTAATATGAAGTTGAACACCGCATTTTTCTACCAGGGTGGTAAGTATATTGAAGGTGAAGTATCTAAGGTACAAGATGCTGAAGTGGAAAGCTACATTTCACTAGGTGCTGATCTTAAAACTGGTGATTTTAACTTCCGCTTTGCCTATAGCCAGACGGATGCATCAAGTGATCCCGGTGGTGCGTACAATTTCCGACTAACGCCTTGGGCTAACTCTGATAACCGTAACTTTATGCAAGCCACGTCACAGATTGAAGACTATAACCCTGATGGTACCAAAGCCGTTAAATTGGGCGTAGATTATAACTTCGCATCTTGGGGGGTTCCTGGATTGAGTGTGGGCCTAAGTGGTAACTATGGTTGGGATGTTATTACAGATAAAAACAAGAAAGCTGATGATCGTACATATGACGGTACCATGTATTCTATCGACTACAATATTCGTTACAGCTTCCTCGAAGGTGATCTAAAAGGCTTGAATGTGAATTTCTTCCCTGCGTATTTCCGCTCTGAAGACACAAACTATAAGCATGATCGTAATGATATGAAACTGATGATATCTTACTCATTAGGTATCCGTTAATAGGCTGTGACGCTCGATAAGTGAAAGCCTCATTTGCGGAGGCTTTTTCTCTTTCTTTATATTTTTATTATGATCATCGGTGATGACGTCATAATAAACTGACTGAATATTACTTCTGATGAGTAATATAAATATGTTTAGGAGATACCATGAATCAAAAACGTATCGCTGTATTGTTAGCTGATGGCTTTGAAGAAGGGGAGGCGGTTGTCTTTATCGATATTATGCGCCGTATGGAAATGAGAGTAGATGTATTATCGTGCATGGAAACCACGGCACTAAACAGTTATTTTGGGACACATATTTCAGCCGATAATACGCTGAAAAATTGTTATGATAATATTTATGATGCAGTCATGATGCCAGGGGGACCTGAAGGAACAGATAATTTATCGGCAAACCCAATGGTGATTGAGTTTATTAAAAGGCATATTGAAGAAGATAAATATATTTGTGCACTATGCTCATCGGGTGCAAAGGTTCTTGCGGCGCATCGTTTATTATTAGGCCGTGAATATACCACGGGTGATAATTTGGCAGAGAGCTTTAAAGATGGTAAATATGTGAATAAGAAAGTAGTGGTTGCTGATAAATTCATTACTGGTAAAGGGTTAGGTGTTAGCTTTGAATTTTCATTTACGGTTGCACAAATTCTTCGTGATGATAATCCAGAAAAAGTAGAATGGCAGGCAAACCATGTTTATTTTGACCATTGGCCATTACTATAAGTATCAATCAATTCTTTGTTCTTTTACCTTCTTGTCGCTTTCTTTATCTGTTAGGCGTAAAAGCTCCTCATTCATAAGGAGGATGTAAGCTATTACTGAAGTGGTCAAGTAAAACTGACCACGGATTTGTATTCATTATTAAATCGGCGTT
>CAMQZF010000124.1 GCA_947039525.1 uncultured Photobacterium sp.
GGTTCTGGCATGATGGGAGGCGTGGATCTGGATTATGCGGAAACCACCCCTGAGTTAGTGGTTTCAGTGAACCGCCAACGTGCGGCAGAACTGGGTATTCCTGTTTCGGATATTGCGAACACATTGGAAGTGATGTTAGGCGGACGCAGTCAAACGACGTTTGTGGATCGTGGTGAAGAATACGATGTTTATTTACGCGGTGATGAGTCACGTTTTGGTAACGCAGAAGATCTTAGCCAAATTTACGTGCGCGCTCAAAATGGGCAATTGGTGACGTTGGATACGGTAGCTAATGTTGAAGAGGTCGCTTCGGCGCAGAAACTGAGCCATAACCAAAAGCAAAAAGCGATCACTCTTAAGGCGAACTTAAATGAAGGGTACACCTTAGGTGATGCGCTGACGTTCTTGGATAATGAAGCTCTGTCTTTATTGCCACCGGACATCACGATTGATTACGCGGGTGAGTCAAAAAACTTCCGTGATAATCAAAGCAGCATCTTTATGGTGTTTGGATTGGCGTTGCTGGTAGTGTATTTGGTGTTGGCGGCTCAATTTGAAAGTTTCATTAATCCATTAGTGGTAATGCTGACCGTACCGATGGGCATCTTTGGTGGCTTAGCGGGTCTGTTGTTGATGGATCAAAGCCTCAATGTGTTCAGTCAAATTGGTATGATCATGTTGATTGGTATGGTGACAAAGAACGGTATCTTGATTGTTGAGTTCGCTAATCAGTTGCGTGATCGGGGGGTTGAGTTTGAGCAAGCGATTATTGAAGCTTCTGAGCGTCGTTTACGCCCTATTTTGATGACCGCTTTCACGACGTTATTTGGTGCACTGCCTTTGATTATTTCAACAGGTGCGGGTGCAGAAAGTAGAATGGCGGTGGGTACGGTGGTCTTTTTCGGCATGGCATTTGCGACACTAGTGACCTTGTTTGTGATTCCAGCGATGTATCGTCTGTTGTCAGCCAAAACCACCTCTCCGGGGTTTGTTGCTGCTCAATTGGAGCAAGCGCTTGTCGCACACGAGAACACGGTTTCGGATAAACCAAAATCGTCCCATTAAGGCCTTTATTGCCATTCACGACAATTTGTGTGAATGGCACTCATGATCAATGGTCAAAGTAGAATATAAAAAATAGAAAGCGCTGAGTCTGGCAAATACAGCAGATTCAGCGCTTTTTTGTTATTAATTGTCAGGGTTCGTGGCTGTTGTTGGTTTTTGTTGGGTAAAGTCTTTATTATTATGTGATCTATTCCTCACTTTTTGTCGATATGATTTCTTTTGACCGCTTTGTGATCTCTCATCATCGCTGGCTGCACGCGCTTCGTATCATGCTCACGTGTACCATTGCTGTTTTGATCAATTGGCTCGGACATGTTCCGTATGGAATGTGGTCACTGATTACGATTATTGTCGTCATGTCTGCCACTTATTTAGGGGCGGTATGGGCGAAAGCCAATCAGCGAATTGGTGGCACGATTATCGGTGCGCTGTTAGGTTTGTCTTTGTATTTTTTACCCACCCAAGACGCACTGCTGCATAACGTTCTCTTTTTGTTAATGATTGGTGGAGCCATGTACTTCACTATCGGTAAATTTTCCTATGGTGCTGTGCTTATTGGTATCACATTAACCTTGGTTGCTGCATCGGGACCGGGGGATTTGAGTGTGGCATTATGGCGAACGGTGAACGTATTGTGGGGCGCGATTCTGTCCATGTTGTGCAGCCGCTTTTTATTTCCAGCCAGAGCAACCAAGCACTTTCAATTACTCAGCAGTCAGTTTTTAACGCAATTCAGTAAAGTGTATCAAGCGCACAATAAACAAGTGTGTTTGAAGAGTGGGGGGAACTTAAAGGTAGAACTGGCTCTATTATTAAGTTCGATGGCAAAGCAAACGGCTTTACAGCCGAATATTCTGAAAGAATCCCCGCAGTTTACCTCACAAATTAAAGCGATCATTAATGGAGAGCGGCGAGTCTTAACCATTTTAGAAGCCTTGGTTGCGACCCAATGGCAAACGCAACAAGGGCATTCAAAATTGAATACCCTACGTGGATTAGGGGCGGCAAAACACCAATTGAGCGAACACTTATCGACCTTAGGTGAGCAGATAGATTTAGGTCACCCGTGTGTTATTCCTGAAAAACAATTGGATATTTTACGCTTGCAGCCCGTACGAGAGCCAGATGCTTTAGAAGATGTGAACAGTGACGTCAGTTATTATGGTTATTTGTGGCTAAATCGTGAATTAGCACGTCAACTTTGCTTATTGTCGTTAAACCTGCACCAGTTTTATTTTACAAAAACAGCGGAAGAAAAAATCTCTGCGTAAGTCGTCGGCTTTTGAGTCCATTTTCGTTACCATAGCCGACTATGATTGTGTTCCTTGATCAAAAAAGAAGATTCTATGTCCCAAGATACCCCTGATAACAAAGCCGTTCGATTAAATAAATTCATCAGCGATACTGGATATTGCTCACGCCGTGAGGCGGATAAGCTCATTGATCAAGGCCGAGTGACCATTAATGGTCAACAGCCAGAAATGGGCACAAAAGTGCTGCCAACGGATGAAGTCTTAGTTGACGATCGTCCTTTGCGTATGAAAGAAGCACCAATTTACATTGCGTTAAACAAACCAACGGGCATTACCTGTACCACTGAACGTCACATTAAAGACAACATCGTTGACTTTATTGGACACCGTAAGCGTATTTTTCCTATCGGTCGTTTGGATAAGTTCTCTGATGGTTTGATTTTCTTAACAAACGATGGCGACATCGTGAATAAGATTCTGCGTGCCGGTAACTCACACGAAAAAGAGTACGTGGTTCGTGTTAATAAAACGATCACTGAGGACTTTATTCGTCAAATGGGAACTGGTGTACGCATTCTTGATACCATGACTTTACCGTGTAAAGTGACGAAAGAAACCGAATACTCGTTCCGTATTGTTCTGACCCAAGGTTTGAATCGTCAAATTCGTCGTATGTGTGAAGCTTTGGGTTACGAAGTCTTTAAATTACGTCGCGTGCGTATTATGAACATTACCATTGATGGTTTGCCGAATGGTAAGTGGCGTTATTTAACCGCGGAAGAGTTAGCGGACATTGAATCGATGATTTCGGATTCTTCTGGTACGGAAGAAGCGTCACGTAAGACGATCGATGGTCAACAAATCAAAAAAGCGACGGACGCTAAGTTATTTGATCATCGTCAGAATGATGGGCAGCGTCCTCGTACAGAACAAGCTGAGCGTCCAATCAGCGGTCGCTATAAAA
Source organism: uncultured Photobacterium sp. (assembly GCA_947039525.1). Taxonomy (GTDB): domain Bacteria; phylum Pseudomonadota; class Gammaproteobacteria; order Enterobacterales; family Vibrionaceae; genus Photobacterium. The sequence continues at coordinate 3,283 of CAMQZF010000124.1, forward strand.
CGTTCGAAGGTAACAGTGAACGTCGTGCGCCCCGTCGTGCTGAAGATCGTACGGATGGTCGTCAAGCCAATCGTGGTCAACGTCCAACGGATCGCCCTGCGAAACCAAGTGCGTCACGCCGTCCAGAAAGCAGCCCACCATCAACGCCGGTAAAACGTGAGCGTACCGATGGCATCGTGAAGTGGAAAAGTAAAAGAGAGAAATAAGGCTTATTGAGTTGAGCTTCTCTTAGCGCTCGTTAATTTCGATAGCTTGAATGATAACGCCACCGAATATCGGTGGCGTTTTTGTCTATGACATAAAGAGATTGGTGGGTGTTGGGGTATTTTTTTCTGTTACTTATGTTTTTCATTTTGCAGCACAAAAATCGGATTGTGACTTGCTTTCCTTTTCTCAAATCACCAGTATGAGTTTATTGACAACAAAATCATAACAACTCATCAGGCATTACAGGGGAAGTCATGGCAGGAAACAGCATAGGACAACAATTTCGAGTAACGACCTTTGGCGAAAGCCATGGTGTGGCGTTAGGTTGCATTATTGATGGTTGTCCTCCGGGGTTATCCTTAACCGAAGCGGATATGCAGCACGATTTGGATCGTCGTCGACCGGGAACGTCAAAATACACGACGCAACGCCGTGAAGCCGATGAAGTGAAAATTTTATCGGGGGTGTTTGAAGGGGTGACGACGGGGACGTCCATCGGTTTATTAATTGAGAATACCGACCAGCGTTCAAAAGACTACGGCAATATCAAAGATCTGTTTCGTCCGGGTCATGCTGATTACACGTACCATCAAAAATACGGTGTTCGTGACTATCGTGGTGGCGGTCGTTCTTCTGCCCGTGAAACGGCGATGCGTGTGGCTGCGGGTGCCGTTGCCAAGAAATATTTGAAAACACAGTTTGGTCTTGAAATTGTCGGTTTCTTATCACAAATGGGCGATGTGAAAGTCGAAACGATCGATTATGCCTTTATTGAAGACAATGCGTTCTTCTGCCCAGATCCGAATAAAATTGATGAATTGGATGCTTTAATTCGTGAATTGAAAAAATCGGGTGACTCGATTGGTGCGAAAATCTCAGTGGTTGCTCGTGGTGTTCCTGTTGGCTTAGGTGAGCCTGTGTTTGATCGTTTGGATGCGGATTTAGCTCATGCATTAATGAGCATTAATGCGGTGAAAGGTGTTGAAATTGGCGATGGTTTTGATGTCGTAACGCAACGAGGCAGTCAGCACCGTGATGAGCTAACCCAAGATGGTTTTAAAACCAATCATGCGGGTGGTGTCTTAGGCGGTATTTCATCGGGGCAAGATATCGTGGCTCACATTGCGCTAAAACCAACGTCAAGCATTACCATTCCAGGTGAAACCATTACGACCACGGGTGAATCAGCAGAGGTGATTACGAAAGGTCGTCATGATCCTTGTGTGGGAATTCGTGGTGTGCCGATTGCTGAAGCAATGGTCGCGATTACCTTGATGGATCATCTGTTACGTCACCGTGGACAAAACGCTGGCGTTCATATAGAGACACCACAGATCTAATCGTTTTATTTCTTTTTGTTATTTTCTGTTTCTTTATTTTTGCTCTAGAAAGCAGAAAGCAGAAAGCAGAAAGCAGAAAGCAGAACGGACGCCAATAGCGTCCGTTTTTTATTTGGTTGGTGTTTGGGCGTGATTACGCAGATCGACGAGGCTGAGTTTCTGGCTGTGTTTGAGGCTCGACAGCACTTTGAATATCCACAACATTATCTTCACTGTGAGCGTCATCAAAATGGAAGGTCGGTAATCGCCAGCCATATTGAATCGCCGCAATACGAATACCAAAGCCAACAATTAAAGTCACAAAGGTTGCAATCGTCACGGATGCGCCCATGTATTCTAATGCCCAGTATAAAACACCCGCTAAAATCGCCACAGAAGCGTATAACTCACGGTGTAATACCATTGGTGGTTGACGACAAATCAGGTCGCGCATTAAACCACCAAAAACACCCGTAATCACGGCCGCAACGACACAAATGAGTGCAGGTAAATGCATGCTTTGTGCAACTTGATAACCAATGATGCTGAATACGATCAGACCAATAGAATCTAAGATAAGAAAGATTTTGTGATAACGCACAATCCATTTTGCCGTCATGGTCGCTAAGAGACCGGCAATGCAAGTGATGACCAAATATTCAGGATGAGCGACCCAGCTTAATGGGTAGTAACCTAATAAAATGTCACGGACGGTGCCGCCACCAATGGCGGTGATACTGGCCACCAACATAACCCCGAACCAATCCATGCGACGTTTGCCTGCTGATAGTGCACCCGTCATGGCTTCAGCGGTAATGCCTAAGATGTATAAAAAAGTCATTAACATGAAATAAGCCTGCATAAAAAGGAGAGGAATTAGAATGGGCGCGAGTGTAAAAGGTTCTTTCGTTGAAAACGAATGAAAAGATTATGAGTAAGCATGAATTCAATTCATGCTTAAAGAGAATGAGTCGTGACATTGCTCACAGTCCCGATCGCCTTGATTCTTCACTGGGAAACCTTGATACTTTAAGGCGTTTTTAAATAATCACACAATTGAAGTTTCTCATGTCCCATCAAAATTCCGATTTAATTACTGTTTTTAATGATACATTTTTACACAGCCTGAATACTGAGCTGGTACAAGGCGGTGACGAGCCAATTTATTTGCCAGCTGATGCTGAGCACGCTCACCATCGTATTATTTTTGCTCGTGGTTATTACGCCTCAGCATTGCATGAAATTGGTCATTGGTTAATTGCCGGCCCAGAGCGTCGCTTGCTGGAAGATTTTGGCTATTGGTATCAACCCGACGGTCGCAGTGCGGAAGTACAAGCGGAATTTGAGAAAGTAGAAATTGCACCACAAGCGTTAGAGTGGATCATTGCCGCCAGTTGTGGTTTCCATTTTCGAGTCAGTTGTGACAACTTAAGTGGGGATTGCCAGCCAGATCGTGTGGGCTTTACTGCAAAAGTTCGTGAGAAAGTGTTTGAAAGATTGCAACAAGGCTTGCCAGAGCGTACGCAATTGTTGTCTGATCGCTTACGTGAATTTTATGGAATCTCCCCATTAACGGAAGCCGATTTTCCGTTGCCACGTTGGTAAAAAGGAGAGAGTCAATGACGCAAACGATAGCCGATTACGAACACACATTGTTGGTGTTGATGGATGAACGAGTTGAAATGGCGTCAGACGATGAGTTGTTTGCCAATGGGTATCTCTCTGGGCACATTTCCTTAGCCGCTTCGGCGTGTGAGCAAGCGAATATGAATGATTTGGCAAATTTGATTGCTAAAGTGGATGCTTCATTGAAAGCAGCACAGTCAGAATTAACGCCAGTGGATCAAATTTTGGTTCGTGAGTTATGGCAAACCTTACAAACCCGCTTGGCGGTGGATGTGGTGTTGGTATAACAACGGACAGAAGATTTAAAAAGGAAGCAATGTGCTTCCTTTTTTTTATTTTCATTTATTATTGAGGCATAAACTCTTATTCAACATGAGGAAATGAGTGTGTTAAAAGCCGTATTTTTAGACATGGATGAAACGTTATGTGCGACTTCTCTGGCGAATGATAAAGCGTTATTAGGCCTTGCTGCATGGGTAGCCGAACGTTTTCCTAGCATGGACGCTGATATGTTTTGTCAGCGTTATTTGGCTGGTATTTACAAGGAATTAAATACGGATTATCCGCAGTTAATTTCCTTATTGGTAGACGAAGGTCAATTTCGTTGTTTGCTGATTCAATTGCTGTTTAAAGAGCAGAATCAGACGATAGATGATGACTGTGCCCAGCAGCTTCAACAGTATTTTGATGATGAGCGCATGGTGCATTTTGATTTTTTTCCACAAGTTAAAACCATGCTAGAGGAATTAAGAACTCGCTTCACTTTGGTATTGATTACCAATGGCCCGACATTTTCACAATACCCAAAAATTGATGCAGTGAATCTGCGATCGCTGGTGGATGCGGTTATCATTGGTGGAGAAGAGCCAGAAGAAAAACCCGCAGCCAGTATTTTTCAAAAAGCGTTGAACTTGGCTGGCTGTGAAGCGCATGAAGCTGTTCATGTGGGCGATTCTTTGTCTTGTGATATTGAAGGTGCACAGCAAATGGGCATCAAAACCATTTGGGTGGATACGCTGCGTTTATCGGATCAACAAGCGATACAGAATGGGCGTTATGAACCTGATGCCGTGATTCAAGCGCCGTTTGAAATGAAACCTGTGATCATGAATATGGCGCTCTTATCCGCGTAGTTTATTCTGTGGTGGTTCGGCGTGTGTTTAATGTGAATGTTGATTGACGAATGCATTGGAGGACGTTGAAGTTTTCGGTGGGCGAGTATACCAAGGTGAGCGTGCGTCCGTCATGGAGTACAGCGGATACTTTCGATTTAGTGCTTGTCCACCATCACGGGTTAATGGAGTCCAGTTGAGATACGCTCGCTGTGTACTGGGTTTTATGGTGAGAATATCAAAGGGAATCGAGACGTATAATCCTTTGGTGTAGCTGCCCTCACCGTATTCTTTCGCTGATAGGTTGGTTAAAGTCGCAAAAACACCCGCAATGATGCCGCTATCAAATTGTTTCGCAAAATCGAGGGTAATGCCTCGATCTTCGGCCAGATATTGCCCAACACTGATGGTCAATAAGGTGTTATCCAGCCATGACCATGTGGGTTGATAATAGAGACTGGCGTGTCCTGTTACTGTGCCTGTTTGTACCTGATAGGGACGTTGAGTGATGGGATCGTATTGATTGCGATGTTTAAATAAACCTAACGCGGAATTGGCTTTTCGTTGTATCACGTAATTTAAATCCATTCCGAGTGCCCAAGACTGATTCAAAGGGCGATACAGCACTTCACCGCCAATGCCTGCAAACATGGATTCT
>CAMQZF010000125.1 GCA_947039525.1 uncultured Photobacterium sp.
AATCGGCTTCAAATCGATGCTTGTGTTTTTAATACCAACGATGCCAGTATTTTATTTGGATTTGCACGATCTTATTTTATGGTTTACGCGCCCGCTCCTGCGGCTTTAGTCGAGTTTTTATCGGAACTTCTCCCCAATAAAACAAAAGCTGAACTATACACAGCAATTGGTTGCCAAAAACACGGGAAAACAGAGCTTTACCGAGATTTTTTACACCATATTCAACATTCAACGGATCAATTTGTTTTAGCGGCAGGCATCAAAGGTATGGTCATGAGTGTGTTTACACTTCCCTCCTATGACTTTGTATTTAAAGTTATTAAAGATAAATTCGCGCCACAAAAAAACATTACTCACGCAGAAGTAAAGAGCAAATATCAATTAGTCAAAGAACATGATCGTGTCGGACGCATGGCCGATACTCAAGAATACAGTAATTTTTATTTTGATCGGCATCGATTCCATCCTGAATTATTAGAAGAGTTACTTAAAGTTGCACCATCATTAATTAAATTAACTAAAGACCACGTCATCATTGCCCATCTTTATATGGAACGACGCATGATCCCTCTTAATTTATATTTAGATAACGCAAATGACAGCGAACTTTGCCATGCTATTAATGAATATGGTTTAGCCATCAAACAGTTAGCGGCCGCCAATATTTTTCCCGGTGATATGCTATTCAAAAATTTTGGCGTCACACGCCATAAACGCGTGATATTTTATGATTACGATGAAATTAGCTATATGACAGACATGAATTTTCGATCTATTCCACCCGCTCGTTATCCAGAAGATGAGTTAGCAGCAGAGCCATGGTACAGTGTGGGTTTATATGATGTTTTCCCTGAAGAGTTTCGTCATTTTTTATTAATTAATCCAAAATTAAAACGATTATTTAATCAACTTCACCAAGAGCTTTTTAAACCTAGCTTTTGGATAAGTCTGCAAAAAGACATTCTTTCAAATACCTATCACGATGTTTTTCCTTATCCCAATCGTTGTCGATTGCATACCGATAAGCGCACTTATTCAGTATTCAGTGATAGAGGATGTTGAGAAAAAATAACCCCATTAAGATCCGCATAGACATAATCACCAGGATAAATCATGAGATCGCCAAGTGTTAACATCACGTCTCTCTCACCAGTTTGCCGTTTTTCTGTTTTTAGCGGACAGCAACCTAAAGCTTTAATTCCTAACTCAAATGACGATAAAAGAGACACATCACGGACACAACCATTAATAATAATACCTTGCCAATGATTATTTTGTGCCAGTTCCGCCAATTTATCGCCCAATAAAGCATGATGAAAAGAAGCATGCCCATCAATAATCAATACTTTATTTGTACCATCTTCAGACAAAATATCTCGAACAAAACTGTTATCTTCAAAACAACGTAATGTTACAACTTGTCCATAAAAGGGTCGTTTTTTTCCATAATCTGTCCACTGAATTGGCAACCATCGCACCAAAGATTCATAGCGATCACAGAGATCAGGCAATAAATCATCCATTTCATCCCTCACTTTGTTCATCAAAGATTCTTTATAAACCTAGTGCATAAACCTTATTTCAAACCTAAAAATAAGCAAACAGAGCTTCCATTTTCAATAAATAACACGACATTTGATTACAAATTAATAAAATTTCCTTTTTATTTTAATGCTTTATAAAAATAAAGTCGAAATTCTGACACTTTTATAAATAATGTAAATAAGATTAATACACTGTTTTATTTTAGACTTTATCCACAAAATGTAGGTAGAATTGCAATTAGCAACTTGAGTGCTTATCTTTAACATTTTGATGTGAGAAATAAACAAGAAAAACGACACTGACCATCAAGGTGCATAAAAAGCTAGACATAAAAGTCTGTTTATTTTTGTAAAAAATGTTACATAACATAGTGATTCGTAATCATCACTAATCCAATTTGACGTGAGTCAAAGAAAAGACAAAAAAAACTCAAAAACAATACGAAGATATTGTTAGTGAGCTGTTAAGTGATAGAATCGGTACGCACAGAATGGATTCTTTGCCAACTCCTTGATTTTAAAGGTGTTACTTCATTTAGATAAAAACTTTATCTTTGAACTAATGGACAGCGTACCAAAGAAAGATAATGCATAATTTTCAATGTCTTTTCTTTCTACTTATTATTTTTTTATAAAAAAACACTATTCTAATTTGAGCCATATTTGTTTTTATTTAGGTACAGCCCCATGCAAACCCCACATATCCTGATTGTAGAAGACGAACACGTAACCCGTAATACACTGAAAAGTATCTTTGAAGCTGAAGGATACATGGTTTTTGAAGCCAATGATGGCGCAGAAATGCACCATATGCTTTCAGAGCATCCGATTCATCTTGTAATTATGGACATTAATCTTCCAGGGAAAAATGGTTTGTTACTTGCTCGTGAACTGCGTGAACAAGGTGATGTTGCACTGATGTTCTTAACAGGTCGTGATAATGAAGTTGATAAAATTTTAGGCTTAGAAATTGGTGCCGATGATTACATCACTAAGCCTTTTAATCCTCGAGAGTTAACCATTCGTGCACGTAATTTATTAATGCGCGCAATGAATCAAGGTGTTCACTTAGAAGATAAAAAATTGGTTGAACGCTATGAGTTCAACGGTTGGTCATTAGAAATTAATAGCCGTTCATTAGTTAGCCCACACGGTGATCACTTTAAACTGCCACGTTCTGAATTCCGTGCTTTGCTGCATTTCTGTGAAAATCCTGGAAAAATTCAAACTCGTGCAGATCTATTGAAAAAAATGACGGGTCGAGAGTTAAAAGCTCACGATCGTACCGTAGATGTTACTATCCGTCGTATTCGTAAGCATTTCGAATCCATTTCTGATACTCCAGAAATCATTGCAACTATTCACGGCGAAGGCTATCGTTTTTGTGGTGATTTAGAAGAAGAATAAGAATTTTCTAAATTGAAATTAAGAATTAGAAAATAAAAAAAAGGCGCTCAAGGCGCCTTTTTTATTTTTAGAATTCGTCTTGTTCCTTCAACCATTGTTTTAATACAATGATATCAGCTTGATAGCCGTCTTTTATCTCATCAATCCAATCATCAACATTTTCCCACCACATTGGTAATTCAGGTGATTGTGCCTTTTGAGCGACTTGTTGAATACGCTTTAAACCAATGGATCCTGCTGCACCTTTAATTTTATGAGCTTCAAAAACAATCCCTTTTTGATCGCGAGCAATACGATTTGAATCTAAGATTTGTAAATATTCTGGCATCAACTGCTCAAACATTTTGACGCTTTCTAGTACGGGATCCGTTCCAACAATATCAACATAAGAAGACAACATCTCCATATCTAACAGAGCATCTATTGTTTCAGTACTCACATCTCTCTCCTTGTTTTTTAACACCAATATTGGTGTCGACAACGTTTTTTTCGCTTCGACTCGTTGAATGGTTTGCGTCATCGCTTTGACATTCAACGGTTTGCTCAGGGCTTCATCCATACCTTGATCTAAATACATTTTCTTATCTTTAATCACATTGGCTGTTAATGCTACGAGTGGTGGCAAATGCTTGTATTGTTGACGCCACGTTTGCGCAATATCAAACCCGGTCATATCTGGTAATTGAATATCTAAAAAAACCAAATCAAATGCATCAGGTTGGAACATTGTTAATGCTTCTTGACCAGTCATCGCTATCGTAACAATATGACCCAAATTCTCTAATAAAGATTTTGCAACCGTAATATTTAGCTCAATATCTTCAACCATTAGAATGCGTAATGAAACATTGGAATCCGTCATTAAAGAAGGTTCATCTTCAATTTCATCCACAATTGGCACTGTAATATAAACGGTAAACGTACTGCCCTCTCCCACATCAGAAGTAACAGTAATATCCCCTCCCATCATTTGAGCCAATTGACGTGAAACGGCAAGACCAATGCCCGTACCGACTGCGTGTAAATTTCCTTCCGATTGTTTTACCTGATAATACATCGCAAAAATGTTGTCTAATTCCGTTTGTGGGATTCCTAACCCGCTGTCTTCCACTTCAAAAATTAAGTTTGCTTCATCACCTAAAACTTCGGCACTCACTGACAATACCACACTGCCTTTAGGCGTAAATTTCATAGCATTACTGAGCAAATTCCACAAAATTTGACGCAAACGAGTACCGTCTACATTAATACCATGAGGCAGATCAGTTAATCGTTCTAAATCAAAACGTAACCCTTTTTGCTCAGCCATTAAACCGGCGATATTTTCCATGTCTGAAATAAAATCAGGCACATTAATGGGTTCTGGAAATAAAGACAATTTACGACGTTCTGATTTATCCAAATCAATAATGTCATTGAAAATATTGCCTAATGTCATCGCACTCACTTGAATGGTTCGCATATACCCGCGTTGCTCTGTATCCAGCGAAGAATCCAACAACATACGACTTAAACCCACGATGCCATTTAGAGGCGTACGCAATTCGTGACTGATGGTTGAAATAAAAGCCGTTTTATCTCGGGAGGCTTTTTCTTGCGATTCCTGATAATGCTTACGTTCAGTAATGTCTCGCCCAAAGCCCATTAATCCCAAACGCTTACCATTGCGGTTGTAAAAAGGCACTTTTCTCAGCTCAAATATCGCTTTACGGCCATCAGGGTACTGTAACCATTGCTCGTAACTGATCGGTGTATTTGATGAAAAGACGCTTTCATCGGTCTCTGAAATTTTGCGAGCTTCTTCTTCGGTATACACATCCCAAGGCGTTAACCCCACCAATTGCTTTTCTGTTTTTCCAATGAGCTCTTCCATTGCCTGATTACAGCCCGAGAATTGCCCTTTCTCGTTACGGTAATAAATCAAATCAGGTGAGGCGTCTAAAAATGATTTTAATAAGATGCTTTTTTCTGCCAATGCAAGCTGAATGCGCTCACGATGGTAAACTTCATTTTCTAAATCTTCCATCGCCACATCATGAGCTTCTTCCGCTTTCTCGCGTTCTTCGATTTCCAAACTCAAGCGAGTGATGTTGTCTTGCAGTTGCTGATTCAGTGCCATGTCACGCTCACGCATGTCTTGCAGCTTTTTCACTAAATTTTCTAATCGTTGACGAGAGTCTTCCAGCTGATCGACAACCGTCGATAAGAAATACACCGCCCAAGGTGTTATCAACAAACCGAAACAGATGGATCGCACTAAGTCAGTGTCTGACATCGCACCATCCAACAATAAAGTGACGCTGACTTGCACCATGACCGCCAATGCAACCAATGCCAACGCCAGCAATAAACTGAAGCGCACTAACCCCAGTTTAACGAGTAAATCGACATAAAATTGCGCTAATGCCTTTATTTGCTTCATTTATCTGTCCAGGAATCCTGTAATCGGAATCTATTTTTTTGGAAGAAGATCACCATAAACTAAAGTTATCTTACTGTCTGATTTTCCAATCAATAATCAGATTTTGATCAAATGATTTCAGTTTTACGTACTATTGGCTGATAAATAAAAGGTGAATTAACGGCAGAACCTTGCGCCCCTAATTCATTTAATTGCGTACCAATTGCCACCATGGCACCCCATCGACGTTCACACCATTCTGGCGCTAATAAGGTTGGACGACGAGCTGTCGCGGTTACTCGATGGAAAATCACCTCAGAAGGAGTGTGGCGAATCAAATTTGTAGCAATATCGACGTATTCATCTTGAGATAGGGTCGACATGCGATCTGCTTTCCATGCTTGTCCCATTTTACTGCCTTCCACAATGTGCAAAGGATGCAACTTAATTCCATCAACTCCGACTTGAATAACCTTTTCTAGAGTTTGGAGGTTGTCTTGTACTGTCTCATTAGGTAAACCAACGATTAAATGGGCACAAACTTTCAGACCTAATGCCCGAGCGCGTTGAGTTGTCGCCTCATACGCGGAAAAATCATGACCACGATTAATGCGTTTTAATGTCCGATCATTCGCCGTTTGCAATCCCAGTTCTAACCAGATCTCATACCCTTGTTGATGATAATCAGATAATAACTCTAACACCGCATCGGGAACACAATCAGGACGAGTACCGACACATAAACCGACAATATCTGCTTCTTTTAATGCTTCTTCATACATGTTTTTTAAAATTTGTACTTCAGCATGAGTATTCGTGTACGCCTGAAAATACGCTAAATAACGTTTGGCCCGATGAATCTCGCCTGCGCGATTTTTTAATTGTTCAGTAATCGGTAAAAATTGAGTCTGCTCATCAACAAAAGAGGCCACATTACAAAAAGTACAACCACCACGTCCAATAGTGCCATCACGATTTGGGCAACTAAATCCGCCATGTAAGGTTAATTTATGGACTTTTTCACCATAACGTCGCTGTAAATCCTGCCCAAATGTGTTCACTAACTCATGCAATTGCATCTTATAACTACCTTTTACCAATGACTCTTATCGGATGCGCAATTTACCACAAACAGACTAACCAATTTGAATATTCGTCTAATGACGATCCATTTAATCACGCCAAAAATAAAGAAGTTAACTCGGTAAGCAAATCAACCAAATCAGATGTAATTAAAATGTTTTCCATGTTGCAAAATGTCGCATTTTCCAATTTTTCAAAATATGCATTCTCTTTGCTAAACAAAACTTTATGCAGTTTTTGTAACAAAAAAATCAATGGCCACTGATAACGAAAGAAACTGGAATAATAAATATTACGATAAAAAACATGATGTTAAATGACATCAAAAAAGAGACAGCAAAAGAAAGAGACGATGAACTTTTCATAGAAATGAATCGTTCAACTCTGTACTATACGTCGACTTTCGTGTAAAAAAAAGCAACAAATAAGGCTTCTTCCTTTATTTAGCGTTAGTTCTATCACTATAATGGTTGCCGTCTTACCGCTAAAATGAGAACTGGGCATTCACAAATGAAGTGAACTTTATTTCCCTCTTATTTTAGTGCACGCCTCTCTTTCTTCTGCCTCAAATTATCCATGGATGAGCGCACGAAGAAGACGGCACATAATTAAGGATAATCCAATTCAAATGAGCAGAATTGGTCGAAACTGGAAGGATGTTTTATGACAAATCAAGAGCTGAATGCTCAGGGACTTTATGTGCCTGAAATGGAGCACGATGCCTGTGGTATCGGCTTTGTCGCCCACCTAAAAAATCGAAAATCACACACAATTGTGACTCAAGCACTCGATATGCTTGCTCGAATGGAGCACCGTGGTGGTCAAGGTTGTGATCCTTGCAGCGGTGATGGTGCGGGTATTTTATTACAAAAGCCTCACGAATTCCTACTTGAAGAGTCGTTGAAAGAAGGACTCAAACTCCCTGCGTTTGATCGTTATGGTGTCGGTGTTGTTCTGTTTCCAAAAGACAGTGATAAACGTCAACAATGTCGTGAAATTTTAGAACGTAATGCCAAACGTCTTGATTTAGACGTATTGGGTTACCGCATTCTTCCAGTTGATAATTCCATGATTGGTGCAGATCCTCTTAGCACTGAGCCACAATTTGAACATGTCTTCATCAGCGGTAATGCGTCAATTACCCCACAAGAGCTTGAGCGTAAATTGTACGTATTACGTAATTATACTGTACGTGTCTGTTTAGAAAGCGTTTCTAACATTGGTGATGACTTTTACATTAACTCCTTGTCTTACAAAACCTTAGTTTATAAAGGTCAGTTAACGACAGAGCAAGTACCCCAGTATTTCCTTGATTTACAAAACCCTGCAATGGTCACTGCACTTGCCTTGGTTCACTCACGTTTTTCAACCAACACTTTTCCAAAGTGGCGCTTAGCACAGCCTTTTCGTTACATTGCACACAACGGTGAAATCAATACGGTTCGTGGTAACTTGAATTGGATGAAAGCGCGCGAAGCCATTTTAGAATCTGAACTTTTCACCCCTCAAGAAATTGGAATGTTATTGCCAGTTTGCCAAGAAGGCAGTTCTGATTCTTCAAACTTTGATATGGCGTTGGAGCTGTTGGTGCTTTCTGGACGTAGTTTGCCTCATGCTCTAATGATGTTGATTCCAGAGGCATGGCAAGAAAACACCAGCATGGATACCAAACGCCGTGCCTTTTACCAATACCATGCCAACGTTATGGAACCGTGGGATGGCCCTGCCTCTGTATGTTTTACTGATGGC
>CAMQZF010000126.1 GCA_947039525.1 uncultured Photobacterium sp.
CGATCCACTTTAATCAGTATGTTAAGCACAGTATTTTCGTTCGAGTTGAGGGTATTCTCTGGCTTCTTTTTTCGTCAAAGTTAAATCGTGTGTTTTAACAATACGTTCAAAGCGAGTGATGTATTGGCATTTATTAATGGGAGGTAGCCAAGAAATTAATCCTTTAGCCCCTTTTTGGCGATTTAATGAGGCTCCAACACTCAATAAATTAGCGGGATCATTGGCTAATGCTTTGCGTTTATCCAGTGTCCAGTGATTCGCACCGTGGTTCCATGCCCATTTCAATGGCACAACATGGTCAATATCGATTTTCGAGGCTTGGTAAATTTCCATGCCTGAATACGGAGAGCGCCAGCGTCCAGAAATGACCTGACAATGTTGCGGGGTTTTAAACGTAACGGGAATAAGGGATTGTTCAATCAAGGCTTCTGTTCGTGAGTTTTGACAGTCGTGATCCAAATCTGCCCAGCCTTTACCAAATTGTTGACGAGAATAAACATGGTCAGTGAGTACTGACCCGTGATCAGTACTCTTTGTGAATGATGCTGCCATTGTTTGGTTTTTTTGTGCGTGTTTTGGTAGATGTCCGCCTTTTGCTAAACATGCTTCCATATTATCAAAGGGGGTATAATGTTTGATACGGGAGTAATGAGGCGAATCTGGCGCATGGCATAGCCCAGAGCCTGTCATTTTAATCATAGTATCCGCAGAAGCTTGCATCGAAAAGCAAGTAATAAGCAAGAGAGAAAGTGATGTTAAGGTTGGTTTCATGATTCATATTATTATTGATATTTTAATTAATAATAACATGGCCGATCTAGGCGTTTTGTCATATCAAATACAAGAATAAGTGATTGCTCAATCAAGCAATCACCGATATGTATGATGCGTATAGTTGTGGATTATGCTGTTACAGAGGACAGCTTGTCATAGCCTTTACGTTTGTAGTTCACAACAGAAAAAATCCAGCAGCCAATAAACAACAACACTAAACCACCACCAATCCAACTCCAATGATCACTGAGAGAATTCAGACTATCCCAAAACCGACCAGTTAGCTGATAATAGTCGGATATGAAATTGAGCAGTTCAATGCCTCCAATAGTAATGGCAATCAAAACAGAAACGGCTGTGATTGTCATGTTGTAATAGAGTTTACGAGCTGGTTGCTCAAACGCCCAACCATAAGCGCCTATCATTAGAAAGTTATCTAACGTATCAATTAACGACATGCTGGCAGTGAACAGGGCAGGGAAGATCATAATCAGCCAAATATTCATTCCGTGAGACGCATTGGTGGCTGAGATGGCTAATAAACCAATTTCCGTTGCAGTATCAAATCCGAGGCCAAATAAAAACCCGATAAAATACATGTGCCAGCTCTTCGTTATAAATTGAAAAAGACGATGAAAGAGACGAAAAAAAAGTCCTCCGACTATTGGTGATTCTTCATCATCAAAGGCAATGTTTTTTGCATTCTTTAATCGTTTAAACCTGTGATGAGTGGATAAAAAAACTTGAGCATTAATCCAAGCCATGATTAATAAAAATGCAATGGATACCAAACTGCCAATATGACCACCTATTTCTGCGATGTGCGGCATATGATTTTGGATACGATCAGCGGTTAGGGCAATGGCTGCCGCAGCTAAGACAACAATAGTGGAGTGCCCTAAAGAAAAATACGTACCGACAGCAATCGGAGTCTTACCTGTACTCATGATTTTGCGTGTTGTGTTATCAATGGCGGCAATATGATCCGCATCGACGGCATGACGTAAACCAAAAGACCAAGCTATTAATGCCATTCCAATCAGCTCTGGTTGTCCTTTAAACACAAAAAAAGCCAAAGCCCAAATCACGACATTAATAATGATTAAACTGATAACCAATATGGTTGCTTGTTGTTTTGTATGAGAAGAAAGAAAAGAAGAAAGATGCATAAGGTTTATACCAAAATGTGAAATAAAAATATCAAAGTAATACTTTTATTAAAAATGTGTGAATAAAGTAAGAAACTCTTTCTTCATTCACAATAGATATATTTGGAAAATGATCTTGTATGAATTAAATATGAATAAATAGCGATTATTGAAGGAGTTGATTTCCATGCTTTATGCAACAAATAACCAGTTGATTATAAAGGATTATTTGTTACATAAAGATAATTGTTGAATCTTTGTAAATATAAATAAGGCTGTTTTATCAATGTGATATTTGGTGAATAGTTCGAAAAAAGAGATCTATCATTATTGAATATAAGATTAGAAATCGAAAAGTAATGTGAAGATTAACGAACGTTTTCTTTTTAAGTGGCTCTTTCAGTGACGCTGTCACAATCTGCGTTGGTAATCGATTGCCATGAAATTAAATGAGCGGTATCTGGGCAATCGACTTTATCGTGCGTGACCATTAACGTTGGAATCTGGCTTTGCTCAATTTGTTCAAATACCCAGTGGCGAAACGTCGTACGCGATTGGGTATCTAATCGACTAAATGGTTCGTCTAATAGCAATGCTTTGGGTTGTGAAAGCAGCGTTCGAATTAAACTAATACGAGCTCGCTGCCCACCTGAAAGCTGCATGGGTGAGTGGTAAGATAAGTGATCCAATGAAAGCTTTTTTAATGCCTGTAAAGCTTGTGTTTTTCGTTCTTTAGAACGTATCGTTGAAGGTAATCCTAACGCCAAATTTTCCCATACATTCAAATGAGGAAATAACAAATCATCTTGAAATAATAAACCGACGTTTCTCTGATAAGCGGGAAGTTTCAGTAATGAAGAATCATTAAGCTGAATGTCGCCTTGTAGATGAATGGAAGGAGACAGATGACCTGCAATTGCGTGTAATAATGTTGATTTCCCACAGCCACTCGGCCCCATTAATGTCACTATGCGTCCTTTAGGAATTGAGAGCGTAAAATTATCTAATAGCGTACTGGTTTGATGAGATAATGAAACATTCAATAATGACAATGTCATGATAAAAATATCCTATGTGCGTATATGTTGAAAACGAGCAGAGTATCGGCTTGCAAACATTGCAAAAATAAAAAAGACCAAAGGCAAGATACCTTGTAGCAAACCATAAATGGCAACAATGCGTGGGTCTTGTCCACTGGCTAAGGCAACGGCTTCCGTTGTGATTGTCGAAACTCGTCCTGCACCTAACATTTGTGTAGGTAAATATTGAGCTAGGCTGACACTCATACCAACACCTGCGGCCAACCATAAAGCGGATTGTAATTGAGGAAGTCTAACTGACCAAAATACTCGCCAAGGCCTTAGCCCCAAACTGCTGGCACATTGATCATAACGCAGGTCGTAACTTTGCCAACTGCCCGACAGTGTTAAGTAAACATAGGGAAAGACATAAAGCACATGTCCCCAAATAACCCAGAGTTCGTAATATTGATGGGGAAGTGCGTATAATGAGACTTGAATACCGAATAATAAAGATAATGGTGGGATCACCAAAGGCAAAGCAATGATAGCCGCAGGCAACCCCCAACGATAACGGTGTTTAAACTCCAAACAAACGATCACACACACGACACTGATAATGGTTGTGATGAGCGCAATCGAAAGACTATTACCGACTAAATTCAAGAGTGTTTGGTTTTCTTGTTCCCAAAATCGAAAGGTATAATGAGTCGGTAATAATGCAGGATATCGCCAGCGTAATGTGAATGACCATAAGACTAAAATAGGCAAGGTACATAAAGGTAAAAACCAGCAAAGTGGAAATAAATATCGACCGAATGCTCTTGTTTTTGTCGATAAGGTATATTGCCATTGTCGACAGATTGTTAGGAATAAGTATTCGAGAAATCGAAATAAGCCTAATACCAGCAACGTGAGGATAAACAAGCCAAGTGCACCCATGGCCGCCATTGGTAATTGCTCAAGGTTGGGATCGCTTAACCATTGCCAGATAACCATTGCGAAGGTTGCAGGGCGAGTAGGTCCAATAAATAAAGCCACATCAACGACGGATAAACCATAACCAAGTACTGCATATAAAGGCAGTCGTATTTTCGGTAGCCAAAGTGGCAATATAATGTGTCGCCACGTTTGTTGTCGACTATAGCCTAAACTGTTGGCTATTTTCATTAATGGTGCGGTATCTAATGTACGTAAAACAGAAACACTCATTAATAAAAGAAAGGGCGTTTCCTTTATCACCATCACTAATAAAAGACCTAAGCCATAAGGGTCTTGTATGAGTGTATGATTGGGGTTTAGTGATAAACCAAACGCGTCAAATAAACGAAAAAACCAGCCCGATGGCGAAAATAAAAAAACAAAACCGATAGCAAAGGCGACATGAGGTAAAGCTAATAATGGGCTTAATGTTTTTTCTAATCGTTGCCATCTCGGTGTTTGCCAGTGGTTTTGCAATAGCCAAAAACAAAGCAGTAACGAGAGTAAGGTACTGCCAATGGCTGTCCAGAGTGTGAGGGCTATCGATGTACTTAATCCCGGCCAATGAATAAGTTGACTGAAAGTATTGCTGGTGGATGAGGACAAATGTTGCGAAAAAAAAGCGGTATGTACGATACCCCAAAGTCCGGGAATCAGAGGAAATACACACAGCAATAAGACCAGCAAGAATAAAAACAACAGCATGATGTTTCTTTCTCTACAAAGCCGTGTTCAATCAATGAACACGGCGTATAGGTTAATGACCGTAGCGCTTTTGCCACTCGTTATTCAGTGCCGTTTGCCATGTTGGATTTGGCTCATCAATTGATTTAAAGAGCGTAAATCCTTGGGCCGATGTATTCGGTAAATATTGTGGGGATAACACCGAAGGATCGCCCCAAACTAAGGCTTTCGATTTTCTTTCTTGAGCTTCAGGACTCATCATAAAATTGATCGTGACTAACGCGGCCGATTTTGCGGATGAGTTCCAAGGAATACCCATAAAATGCACATTGGATAAAGCGCCTTGTTTAAAAGCAAAGGCTTTCGCTGTGGTCGGTAAGTTGCCATTATCGATGGCCAATTTGATGGAATTCGGGTTAAACGTGATTGCCATTAATATTTGACGATTATTCAAAAGTTGTATTGTTTCGGCACTGTTGGCCGGAAAGCGTTGCCCTTTTTGCCAAGCAACCGCATTAAGTTTATTCAAATAGTCCCACAAAGGAGCGGTGATTTCTTGAAATTGTTTTGCTTGAGTTACTGGGTTAATGGGCTGAGTTAATGCTTTTGGATCATGAGTTAGTGCAATTAATGCCGAAGTGATAAAACTGGTACCGTAGAAATTTGGCGGCTGTGGGTAAGTGATCTGTCCGGGATGTGCTTTTGCTAATGCCAACAATTGTTGAAAATTATGGGGTGGCGTTTTCAGCGCTTCCGTGTCGTAAATAAACACCA
Organism: uncultured Photobacterium sp.; assembly: GCA_947039525.1. Lineage (GTDB taxonomy): Bacteria > Pseudomonadota > Gammaproteobacteria > Enterobacterales > Vibrionaceae > Photobacterium. The sequence goes on from CAMQZF010000126.1 coordinate 5,381, forward strand.
ATTGACCGACGCCCCAAGGAGCTTCTAACCCATCAGTGGGCACAGAAAAATCACGGGTAACGGGTAAGGCTTTATCTACTTTTTTCCAGTTAGGCAGATGATCTACGAAAGGGCCATACAATAAGTGATTTTTTTTCATCGCCGCAAAATTAGCGCCATTGATCCAAACCATATCGACGCTGCCATTGGTATTTTTCCCTGACTCTTTTTCAGCCAATAGGCGTTGAGTTGTTTCTGCAATATTGGCAACTTTGACTTGTTTTAACGTAATGTCATAGCGCTGCTTTAATACACCAGATGCCCATTGAATATAGGCGTTGACCTGAGGATCTCCTCCCCAGGCATTAAAGTAGACGGTTTCACCGTGAGCCTGTTGTACGATGCTCGGCCAATTCATTAAGTCGGGTGAAGTCGGGGCAGGAGCTGCCAATGCATTGCTTGCTCCGCAAGCCAATAATATGGCTAGGAATAATCGTTTCATTCAGAGTCCTTATGTGACGAAGCCAACGATCCGGTTCTTCGCCAATAATGGTAACGAGATAATATTTTTAAAATATGCTCAGGCGCGTGTTTTTTCTTCCAGACTCCCGCGGCGTATTTATTCGCTTCACTTAAGGTCGGGTAGGGGTGAATCGTGCTAAGTATTTTATTTAAGCCCAAACCGTGTTTCATGGCGAGCGTAAATTCTGCGAGCATTTCACCTGCTTGTTCACCGACAATCGTCACGCCTAAAATCGTGTCTTTATTCGGCTTGGTTAATACACGTACGACGCCATGAGTGGCATCGTCAGTGATGGCTCGATCTAAGTCTGACAATGGGTATTCAATCAATTCATAGGGAAGGTTTTGCAATTTTGCTTCTTTTTCGTTCAGTCCCACACGGGCAATTTCAGGTGAGGTATAAGTGACATACGGCAATACCGAATAATCCACTTTAAATCGTTTGAATTGTCCAAATAACCCATTAACGGCGGCATACCAAGCTTGATGTGCCGCAGCATGTGTCAGTTGATAAGGGCCAGCAACATCGCCAACAGCAAATACATTGGGGTAATGTGCTTGCAAATACGCATTGGTGGCAATGGTGCCACGTTCAGTGATAGGAATGCCTAATGTGTCTAATCCATAACCGGTGGTGTTAGCCGTGCGACCGAGGGCGATTAATACCGTATCAAAGGTCAGATGACTTTCTTTACCCTTATTATCCATTAATGTGCACTGATATGACGTCGGTGTGTCTGTGTTTGAAGGTAAGAGAGTAAATTTTGTAACATGATGACCGCATTTTATCTCGACACCTTCTGCCGTTAATTGTTCTTCTAAATATCGAACGGCCGCCGTGTCTTCTTTGGGTAATAATTGAATATTGCGTTGGATCAACGTGACTTTACTGCCTAATCGTTGAAAACTTTGAGCTAATTCATTACCAATAGGACCGCCGCCTAACACTAATAAATGTTTGGGTTGGATACGAAGATCCCAAATTGTATCTGAAGTGAAATAAGGAATCGCATCCAATCCGGGAATATTCGGGATAGAAGGACGTGCGCCAGTTGCAATGATAATATTACGAGTGGTTAGCCGTTGGTTATTAACCTGAACTTCCCACGGGGATAAGAGTTGCGCGTGACCAGAAAGGCATTCAACTCCTAAAGATTCATAACGTTTGACAGAATCGTGGGGTGCGATGGTTTTAATTACAGATTGGATATGTTCCATGACACCCACAAAATCAATCGTAGCGTGAGCATGATGAATGCCTAAGTGTTGTGTTTTTTGCAGCATAGAGTAGGTACGCGCAGTATGAATTAACGCTTTCGAGGGAACACAGCCCGTATTTAAACAATCTCCACCCATATTGTGCTTTTCAATTAAGGTGACTTTGGCTTTGACGGCAGCGGCGATATAACTGCTCACTAAGCCCCCGGCGCCGGCGCCAATGATTACCATGTCACGATCAAATTGTTTGGGTTTTAACCATCGACTGTACTTTTTTCGTGTGCGTTGCATTTCCATGAGTTTTTTTGCAATCAGAGGAAAAATACCTAACACACCCAGCGACAAGATGATTTCGGGAGAAATAATGCCGCGTAATGAAGTGATACTGGCTAATTGTGTGCCCGCATTAAGATAGATTGCGGTACCTGCAAGCATGCCGAGCTGGCTGACCCAATAAAAAGAGCGTAATCGAATGCGGGTTAATCCCATTAATAAATTGATTAAGAAAAAGGGAAAAATAGGAATTAATCTGAGTGTTAATAAATAAAATATCCCATCTTTTTCTAAGCCTTGATTAATGGTGTGTAGACGGTGTCCAAATTTCTTTTCAACCCAATCGCGTAAGATAAATCGACTGAATAAAAAGGCACAACAGGCCCCTAAGGTACTGGCAAACGAAACTAAAACGAGACTCCACCAGAAGCCGAATAATGCAGCCCCTAGCAAACTCATAATGACAGCACCGGGAAGTGAAAGGGCTGTGACTAATAAATAAAGACCAAAAAAAGCGGCGCTCGCCAGCCATGGTGATCGATGAATAAGATGTTGAAGATGCGTTTGTTCCGCTTTGGCATTGGCTAATGTGAGTAAATG
>CAMQZF010000127.1 GCA_947039525.1 uncultured Photobacterium sp.
CCAAGCAGCGCGATTCCTCTGAGCGAAGTTGAGCCTGTCGAAAATATCCTTAAGCGTTTTGCTACAGGTGCGATGAGCTTTGGCTCTATCTCTCACGAAGCCCACTCCACGCTGGCCGTGGCGATGAACCGAATTGGGGCAAAATCCAACTCAGGTGAAGGCGGCGAAGATCCAATTCGTTTTGAACCGAAAGAAAATGGCGATTGGGAACGCTCTGCGATCAAGCAGGTGGCTTCGGGTCGTTTTGGTGTAACGTCTTACTACTTAACCAATGCCGCTGAACTGCAAATTAAGATGGCACAAGGCGCAAAACCGGGTGAAGGCGGTCAATTACCGGGTGATAAAGTGGATGATTGGATCGGGACAACTCGTCACTCGACACCGGGCGTCGGCTTGATTTCACCACCACCGCACCACGATATCTACTCTATCGAGGATTTGGCTCAGCTTATCTACGATCTGAAAAACGCCAACCGCGCCAGCCGTGTGAACGTAAAATTGGTTTCGGAAGCGGGCGTCGGTACGATTGCCTCTGGTGTTGCCAAAGCCAAGGCCGATGTTGTCTTAATCGCGGGTTTTGACGGTGGTACAGGTGCTTCTCCGATTTCCTCAATTCGTCATACGGGATTGCCTTGGGAATTAGGTTTGGCTGAAACGCACCAAACACTACTGAAAAATGGTCTTCGTAATCGTATTATGGTGCAAAGTGATGGCCAAATGAAAACCCCGCGTGATCTTGCCGTTGCGACTCTATTGGGTGCAGAAGAATGGGGCGTTGCAACCGCAGCCTTAGTCGTTGAAGGTTGTATCATGATGCGTAAGTGTCACCTGAACACATGCCCAGTCGGTATTGCGACTCAAAACAAAACCTTACGTGAGCGTTTTGATGGACGTGTTGAAGATGTCGTAACCTTCTTCACTTACATGGCAGAAGGCCTGCGTGAAATCATGGCGGAGTTGGGCTACCGTACGATCAATGAGATGGTTGGGCAATCTCAAAACTTGAAGATTCGTGACGAAATTGGTCATTGGAAATATAAGAACTTGGATCTTTCTCCTGTTCTCTTCCAACAGCCCGTACGTGAATTAGACGGTATCCATAATCAATGCAGTCAAGATCATAATCTTGAATCTGTGTTGGATCGCAAACTGATTCAAATTGCGGCGCCTGCCTTAAATGAAGGTAAAGCCGTTAGCGCTACTTTTGATATCACCAACATTGACCGCAGTACAGGTACTATGTTGTCGAATGAAATTTCAAAAGTTTACAAAGACAAAGGCTTACCGAATACCTTGTCGGTGAAATTCCATGGTTCTGCAGGGCAAAGCTTTGGTGCCTTCCTTGCAAAAGGTGTGGAATTTGAAGTGGAAGGTGACGCGAACGATTACTGGGGTAAAGGTTTATCCGGTGGACGCTTAGTGCTCTACCCTCATGCAAATTCTGACATCGTACCGGAAGACAACATCATTGTTGGTAATGTCTGTTTCTATGGTGCAACCTCAGGCGAGTCTTATATTCGTGGTAAAGCCGGTGAGCGTTTCTGTGTTCGTAACTCAGGGGCCGAAGTTGTCGTTGAAGGTGTTGGTGATCACGGCTGTGAATACATGACGGGGGGTATTGCCATTATCCTTGGTGAAACGGGGCGTAACTTCGCAGCAGGTATGAGTGGCGGTATTGCTTATGTCTGGGATCAATACGGTGATTTTGAAAGCAAATTAAATTCGGAATTAGTGGACTTGGATCCATTAGATGAAGAGGACATCGAACGCTTAACTCACATGATCACCAATCATCAAACCTTAACAGGAAGCCAAGTTGCGGCGACCTTCTTAGGCAATCTGGATGATAATTTGAAAAACATTGTCAAAGTCATGCCACGTGATTACAAAGCGGCACTTGCTGCTCGTCAAGCACAGAAAGATAACACGGAAGTAATGGAGGCCATCGATGGGTAAGCCAACTGGATTTCTTGAAAATGGGCGTGAATTGCCGTCAAAAGTCGCACCGGAAGTGCGCATTCAAGATAATAAAGAATTTGTCTTAAACGATGAGTTTGGAAATAAAATCAACACACAAGCATCACGCTGTATGGATTGTGGCGTTCCGTTCTGTCATAACGGCTGTCCAATTGGCAACATCATTCCTGAATTTAATGATGCGGTGTATCGTGACAGTTGGGAAGAAGCGTGGAATATTTTAAGTTCGACCAATAACTTTCCTGAATTTACGGGTCGAGTCTGTCCTGCACCTTGTGAAACATCGTGTGTACTGGGTATTAATCAAGACCCAATTACCATTTGTAATATTGAAAAAACCATTGTGGAAACCGCGTACCGTGAAGGGTACGCGAAACCCAAAAAACCACGTAAACGCACAGGGAAAAAAATTGCCATTATCGGTTCAGGCCCTTCAGGGTTGGCAGCGGCTGAGCAATTAAACAGTGCGGGGCATCGTGTCACCGTTTTTGAACGTGATGAAAAAGTGGGCGGCTTACTTCGCTTTGGGATCCCTGACTTCAAACTTGGGATGAATATCATTGATCGTAAGATCGATTTAATGGCACAAGCGGGTGTGAAGTTTACAGTCAATGCACACATTGGTATCGACATTAATGCCCGTCAATTACGCCAAGAATTTGATGTCGTGTTATTAACTGGTGGATCAACAGTCCCACGTAATCTCCCTATTCCGGGTCGTGAATTGACTGGCGTTCATTTTGCTATGGAATTTTTAGGGCAAAATAACCGACGTGCCAATAATATGGACTTGAAAACAGAGGAAATTCACGCCGCAGGCAAACACGTTGTCGTGATTGGTGGTGGTGATACCGGCTCTGATTGTGTAGGGACGTCCAATCGACATGGTGCAGCCAGCATCACTCAAGTTGAAATCATGCCAATGCCACCCGGTCAACGCCCAAGTAATCAACCTTGGCCCGAATACCCAATGATTATGCGTACTTCGACCTCTCATGAGGAAGGATGTGATCGTCATTGGAACATTCTCACTAAAGAGTTCATCGATGATGGCAAAGGAAACGTGAAAGCCTTGCGTATTGCTGACATTGAATGGCAACCCGCCGAAGCTGGACAGCGTCCAAACTTTGTTGAAGTTGAAGGCTCTGAGCGTGTCATTCCATGTGATTTAGCCTTCCTTGCAATGGGTTTTTTACATCCAGAACCACACGGTGTGCTAGCTCAACTTGATATTAAATTGGATGAGCGCGGTAACGTTGCAACAGAAAACTACGCCACAAACCAAAAAGGGGTCTTTGCAGCGGGTGATATGCGTACAGGTCAATCTTTAGTGGTACGTTGTATCAATGAAGGTCGTGAATGTGCTCGCCATATTGATGCTTACTTAATGGGTAATTCAAATTTAGAAGCTCGTGCAGATTCTTTAATGCTATCTAATGGCTAATAAAAACTAAACCAATTAAGCGACAAATAAAGCCAGCATTTGCTGGCTTTTTTATTAGTCTAGGATTTTTCACAAGGCTTTATCCTGATTCTCAGCGTGATACAATCCCGAGCCTTAATGCCTTCGGGCAAGATCACGCAATAAAGAGAAATACATTATGAAAATCGGTATTATCGGTGCAATGGAACAAGAAGTCGCATTACTCAAGGCTCAATTGAGTGATATGAACACACATGAAAAAGCGGGTTGTACTTTCTACACAGGTCAATTGAATGGCGCTGATGTTGTTTTACTTCAATCAGGCATTGGTAAAGTTGCTGCTGCGATTGGCACAACGGTTTTATTGTCTGAATTCCAACCTGATCTTGTTCTGAATACTGGCTCTGCTGGCGGTTTTGATAGCAGCTTAAATGTGGGCGATGTTGTAATTTCAACAGAAGTTCGTTACCACGATGCAGATGTAACGGCATTTGGTTATGAAATGGGTCAAATGGCACAACAACCTGCAGCTTTCCTTGCTGATGAAGCATTGATGAGCGTAGCTGAAAACGCTTTAGCAAAAATGGAAGGCACCCATGCAGTACGTGGTTTGATCTGTACTGGTGATGCGTTTGTTTGTTCAGATGAAAAACAAACATTTATCCGTACTCACTTCCCATCAGTCATTGCGGTAGAAATGGAAGCGTGTGCTATTGCTCAAGCGTGTCATCAATTTAACGTTCCATTCGTTGTGGTTCGTGCAATTTCTGACGTTGCTGATAAAGCCTCTCCAATGAGCTTTGACGAATTCTTGCCATTAGCTGCAAAAAGTTCATCAGAGATGGTGAATCACATGGTGACTTTACTTAACGCTTAAGACATCAAAAACTCTGGTGATATGACCATTTAATTCAATTCTCTTATCAATTAAGTCGAATTGTGATTAACGAGCCGTTTATTATCAGAGTTTTCTTTTGCTTAATATCTATCTTCATTTCAATTTACCATTACCTGTATTTTCTTTCTCATAAACGCCAAAATCTGTATTTTATGTGTGTGCTAGATCCATTCATCCAATATCTTCATTTTCTAACATCAATTTCTGCGTCATAATTCCGACTGACTTTTTGAGGATATTGATATTGTGCGCTTTTTTCTTTGTTTATTATGGCTAATTCCATCTCTGTGTTTTGCTTCGTCCTTTATTGCCGAGCGCGTGATCAGCTTATCGCCTCATACAACAGAATTGGCGTATTCTGCGGGTTTAGGCAGTAAATTAATTGCCGTTAGTGATTACAGTAATTATCCCTTAGCTGCAGAAAAGCTACCAAAAGTAGCGAACTATCGAGGACTTAATTTAGAAGAGATTGTGGCATTAAAGCCTGATCTTATCTTGGCATGGAAAGGGGGGAATCCGACAAAAGACATGGCGAAACTCGCGTCATTAGGTCTTCGTATTTATTATTCAAACCCTGAGTCCTTACAAGCCATTGCTAATACGGTACGTCAATTAGGTCAATACACCAAAGATCCATCTTTTGCTGATCATAATGCAGATAAGTTCTTAGCCACCTTAGCTGAGTTGAAAAAAAAATACGATCATATGCCTTCAACGCCCTTCTTTTATCAACTCAGTACCACACCATTAATGACCATGAATGATCATGGTTGGCCGGCGCCGATTTTCCAATTCTGTGGTGGTGAAAATATTTTTGCAAATAGCCCTGTCCCTTATCCACAAGTTTCCATGGAACAAGTGATCGTAAAACAACCCTCGGTCATGTTCAGTACTTCTGCCGATAAAAATGTGTTTAATTTATGGAAAAATTGGGTACGTACGATTCCAGCTTTACGTTCTAAACATACGTATTTTCTGAATGCTGATTGGCTCAATCGTCCGACGTTTCGATCGACTTATGCAATCCAACAAGTTTGCAAAGATTTTGAATTAGCCCACTCTTCTCCACCCTTAACACAATAAGCTTGTGAAACACCTCACAGCATCAATCTAACCACTTGAGTTAATTGTTATTATTTGTAGAATCTCGCCGTTTGCTTACTTAAGCCATGGTGCCTCTGCATGCTAATTTATTTCCTTGATATGTTTGGAACAGCTATCTTTGCCATCTCAGGTGTCTTGCTTGCAGGACGCCTGAAACTGGATCCTTTTGGTGTCATGGTACTCGCCAGTGTCACTGCCATTGGTGGTGGCACAATTCGTGATATGGCATTAGGGGCAACTCCTGTGTTTTGGATTGTTGATACCAATTATGTTTGGGTGATCATTTTTACTTGCTTAATTACCATGCTCGCCATTCGACGACCCGCTAATTTGCCTTGGTATTTTTTACCCGTTGCGGATGCTATTGGATTAGCTGTATTTGTTGCTATTGGAATAGAGAAAGCATTGCAATACGAGGCGCCTCCCATGATAGCGGTATTAATGGGTGTGTTGACGGGATGTGGTGGTGGTGTGATTCGGGATGTGTTAGCGAGAGAAATACCGATGGTATTGCGTACTGAAGTTTATGCCACTGCTTGTATTATCGGTGGGATCATACACACAGGGGCATTATCGTTAAATATTGCCCCTGATGTGGCGATGATCTTTGGTATTGCGACCACATTGACCATTCGTCTTGCGGCAATACGTTGGCGACTGTCTTTGCCAACCTTTAGCTTACGTTATTAATCTTCTGAAGCCGTTGTCGTTAATCGACGGCGGCGAACCATTAGCACAATAAACGCAATAATAAGAAGAATTAATAAGCCCGCTGCTGCGCTCCAGAACCATATTTGGTAATGATGATAAAAACCCAAAATTGGGCCAATTTCATCATGCAACATCGCAGGTGCAACACCAAAAACTAATAGCCATAAGATAACCGCGACAAAGTTACCAATATAAAATTTAGCGGCTGGCATTTCAGCCATACCACAACCTAAACAAATAAACTGCTTAATGCCCTCAACAAAGCGACTCATTAACAAACCGATTACGCCGTATTTGCCAATAAAAGCGTGCAGTTTTTTTAATGTTGGTGGCTTAATCCATTGCTTTCTCTCAACCACATGACCGAATTTACGACCAATCAAATACCCACAGCTATTCCCGACAAATGCGCTCACACCGGCAACAATCAAAATTAAAGGCAATGACATTGTTCCTGAAGCCGATAAAAAACTGGCCACAATTAAAAAGGATTGTCCCGGAGCAGGAATGCCCATGCCTTCAACGGCAATGGCTAATGCCAAAATCACATAACCGTATTCTTGCAATAACGGAGTGAGTTCGGTAATAAGATGTTGAAACGCCATGTCTTAACTACTCGTGTAAATAAAACCCAATGAAGACGATGAGATCGATGCCTACTTACTCAGCAAGTAATGCATCATAAAAAGCATCCACTCCAACGAAAAAAGATACCCTATAACGATACTTCATTTTGGGTAGTAATTCTGTCAACAGAACATAAAAAAAGCGCCAAAAGGCGCTTTTCTTTTTAACTCGTTTAAATTACGAATTATTTTAACGTGATTCGAGCAAATTTACGCTTACCGACTTGATAAACTGTCGTACCCGCTTCCGGTACCCATTTGGTGTCTTCCACTTTTTCGCCATCGGCTTTCACCGCACCTTGACGAATCATGCGCATGGCATCTGAAGTCGAACTCACCAAATTGGCGTCTTTTAACAAATTGGTAATAGCAAGACCCTCTTCAAACTCAAGCTCTGGCATTTCTTCTGGCATCGCGCCTTTTTGAAAGCGATTGATGAACTCTTGCTCAGCCGCTTCTGCCGCCGCTTCATCATGGAAACGAGCAATGATTTCTTTTGCCAATAAAATCTTCACGTCACGAGGATTTGAGCCATTAGCAATATTTTGCTTAAAGGTTTCAATCTCTTCTAATGGACGGAAAGAAAGCAACTCATAGTAGCTCCACATTAAATCGTCTGAAATTGACATGATCTTGCCGAACATGTCGTTAGGTGCATCAGACACACCAATGTAGTTATGAGCTGATTTAGACATTTTCTTCACGCCGTCTAAACCCACCAACAATGGCATGGTTAATACCACTTGTGGTTTTTGACCGTTTGCTTTTTGTAGCTCACGACCCATCAATAGATTGAATTTTTGGTCTGTACCCCCCAATTCAATGTCTGTTTCCATTGCAACGGAATCGTAACCTTGAAGTAATGGGTACATGAATTCATGAATCGCAATAGGACGGCCTTCATTATAGCGCTTTTTAAAGTCATCACGCTCTAACATACGAGCCACTGTTAGACTTGAAGCAAGACGAATCATGCCTTCAGCACCTAACTCAGCCAACCAGCTCGAGTTAAACTCAATTTTCGTTTTCGCTGGATCCAAAATCTTGAATACTTGTTCTTTGTACGTTTCTGCGTTAGCAAGCACTTGCTCTTTCGTTAATGGTGGACGTGTTGCGTTCTTACCCGTTGGATCACCCACCATACCTGTGAAGTCACCAATTAAGAACGTCACTTCATGACCGAGCTCTTGAAAGGTACGCATTTTAT
>CAMQZF010000128.1 GCA_947039525.1 uncultured Photobacterium sp.
CTACACTATAGCCTACACTCTTTCCCTACACGACGCTCTTCCGATCTAACAAGAATGCGTATAAGGGAGGATGTAAATTATTTATTTTGTTGGTGTAAATGCATCAGCATCAGCTGGTGCTTGAGCTAATTTGATTTTTTGAGCATCAGTTAGTTTGTAGGTGTTGTGCAATAGATGTGTTTCCCACTCACCGTAGGTTGGGTTTGGAATTTGGTAGTATTTCCAACCAAACTCCGCGTGAAGTTTTTTCACTTCAGCTTGTTGCTCTACGTTGGTTTTATTTTCAAATAATTGACCAAAGTCAGTTAACTGATCACCAAAGAATTGAACGACATCGTATTTCTTCTCAATCTTGTTAAAGCGAGGTTGTTTGTCGCTATCACCCGTACTCAGAACAATATGGCCTTGCTCATTAGCATCAGCAAAGCCATATTTTTCTAGGTTTTTACGAGTTGCTGCGATTTGATCGGCACTACGGTCAGAGACGTAGAATACTTGAACGCCCATTTTCTTCGCGTATTGAGTGAAGCTGACAGCGCCTGGAATTGGTGTTGCTGCCGATTGGTTGATCCAGTTATTCCAGGTTTTTTGATTGAAACCAACGTTGTGTTTGATTTGGTATGCAGCAGCTTTACCGTTATCTAATACAGTTTCATCAATGTCTAAAATGACTGCTTTGGGTTTTGCACTTTGTTCCAATACCATTAAGCCAAGATTGCGTTTTGCCATATTGTAAGCTTGATAGCGTAGCGCTTCTGCTTCACCACTGTGTTCTAACCAGTCATAAGCGGTTACGCCTTGCTGGGTAAAGGTCAGTTGGTTCTGCGACGTGGTGGTTGTTTGTGTACTGTTGTGTTCGGCTGCACAGCCGCCTAGAAGTAATGCTGTACCAGCTACGAAGATAGGCACAATCAGTTTGGTTTTCATTTGTTTCTCCACATCGAGTGTTGTTGTGATTTTAGGTGTGGTGTGTTGCCGAAGCAGGATTCAATGGTGTAAATGATCTAAAAGATAAATGAATCATGAAACGTAGATTAATAATGGCAGCAAAGCCATAACAGTCTGACACCGTGCTTTCACAAGGAGAATACAAAAGAATAGAGATAATAAATTTGATGCTTGTCACAAATAAAAAAGCACAATTATTCAATCTAATCATGCTTTTTTAGTATTAAAACGTTTGCTTATGAATATTAATGCCAATAACCAAACAACATCATCATGCCTGGAATCCAAGCTGTCACCACGCCTCCAAGCACCGTTAAGTAACCCATCGTGTTACCAAGCGGCTTATTGAGAACGGTTTCAATCCAACCTGTTATCCATAGTGCACCCCATAGCCACCAAATGATTGCCATAGCAATATCATAAGGGTTGTGAATACCGCCATTCGTTAAACAATATAAACCCGCAGGTACGGTATTAATGGCAACGAATAAGCAGTACCAGCCGTATAATCGTTGATCTAAATGGAAAATATTATTGATACCGATATATAGGTAGGTAAAACCAAATAATAATCCAGTCGCGGCATTATAGAAGTCTGCGTGATTATGATTAATGACGCCTAAAATAATGACGACAAGATTACAAATAAGAGATAATCCGCCAACAAATAGATTCAGTACTGCAAGTGATTTTCTATCCACATGACTGATTCTTGCGATCCCATTACTGATCAGTACGATTCCAACATACAACAGAATCAAACCCAGCATAGTGCACTCCGAGAGTATGACAAAATGTCATAAAGGTAATAAAACAAAAGGAGCGGACTATATACAGATGTTAACCAAGTCAAACAATAACGATTAATAAGATATTACGTTTCGTTTTTTGTTTCTTTTTTTACTCATTAAAAAGATTTCTGAAAATTGTTGATTCTCTGAGCGTTTGATTGCTCTTTACCTTGTTTTTTTTTGATTTGTACTACTAAATTAGAATGTCAATTTAATGAATTTTTTACGACATTGTATAGAACAATACGATGTATAAGGCATAGCTCGATGTTTTCTAAACAGACATTTAAACATAAATGGAGTGAGTGGGTTGAAGACATGACTTCAGCGGTGACGTTGCAAAAACTATCGGCAAAACAGCGCATGAAAACCTTTATTGAGCGTGATTTGTCGGATGTGCAGCGTGATCGTTTGATTTCTTCGATGAATGGCATCATGGGCGATACCTTATTAGATAAAGACAGTCCTTATTGTCGAACGATGGTTTTCCGAGATCAACATCAGACTTTAACGCTTGAGCGTGATGCTTTAGCAAGGCAGTTGAACGCACCTCAATCGCGTTTATTGATTTGTATTCATGGCTGGTGCATGAGCGATGTATTGTGGACGAGAGAGGGCTTTGATCATGGGCAAAGCTTTGTTCCATATGGGTATTCTCCTGTTTATTTACGGTATAACTCAGGATTGCATATCTCAACGAATGGTGAGCGTTTTGCTGAGTTGTTACAAACCTTAGTTGATGCGTGGCCGTGTCCAATTAAAGAAATTGTTTTTGTTGGTCACAGTATGGGCGGGTTGGTTATGCGTAGCAGCCTGTATTATGCCGATCAAAAACAATGTGCTTGGCTGAATCAATTAACGACCTGTGTGACATTAGGTACACCACATAATGGCGCTCCGTTAGCACAATTAGGGTGTTGGTTGGATGATCGTATTTTTCGTCATGCTCATTTGAAATGGTTAAGCGCGTTTACGGAAGTACGAAGTGCGGGCACGAAGGATTTAAGTAAAGGGTTAATTGCTCATTCTGATTGGCAAACAAATAATGGAGCTATGGATAATCCATTGGTTCGTCCGTCTTTGCCGAAACATGTGGAATGTTATGCGATTGCGAGTTGTTTAGGGCAAAATGCCATGGATATGAATAATTTAAAATTGGGTGATGGTTTGGTGCCAGTATTGAGTGCATTAGGGCAACAGGAAGAAGGATATTCAGCCTTGTCTTATCGTTCTGATCATTGTTGGGTTGGCTATGGTATTAATCATTTGTCGCTTCTGTCTCATCCTCGTGTCTCGAATCAACTAAAAACTTGGATTTTGTCAAATACTCGCTAGGATTAAGGGCTGAATTAAGGTAAAGCTGTATGTAGAGTAATCGAAAGATTGAGTGCGATGGCCTCGATGATGGATGTATTCTCTTTATTAATAAGGATATAACGATGGCAAATGGTCACCCATCTTGGGTTTTACCCGTAACTGATGAAGCAAAATTACTGTTAACATCATGTCCAGGGACTCGAGATTCGAGTGTAATGGATGTATTACAGGGGTTCAAACAACAAGGTGCATGTGTGTTGATCACGGCGATTGAATCTAATGAGGTATCAAGTGCACAATTTTCAGCTTTAGCATCAAGCTGTGAAGTCCTTGGCTTAGCTTGGTATCACCTGCCTATTGAAGATGATTGTGCGCCTGAATCGAATTTTGAACATCAGTGGCAACAAATAAAAGCCGATATTGCTCTGCATCAGGCGCAGGGTAGCTCTATTGCGATTCATTGCATGGGGGGCTCAGGAAGAACAGGGTTAATTGCTGGTCGTATTTTGTTGGATCAGAATTGGAGTGTTCCGAAGGTTATTGAGGCAATTCAGCATTTACGTCCGAATGCGTTTACAAAAGCAGCACATCAAGATTACATTCAGCAATTTGTTTGAAAAATCGTCGCTATAAAAGAAAAAAGAGTGGTATGCACTCTTTTTTATTGTCTCTTTTTATTATTTCTATATATTGATATTTATAGATATCTAAATATAACGAAAAGAGAAAAGATATGACCGTATTAAATGCTAATGAGCAATTATTTCAGCCGATGACATTGGGTGCTTATAAGTTAAAGAATCGAATTATTTTACCGCCACTAACACGTTCTCGCAGTTCTCAACCGGGTAATATTCCGAATGCTTTGATGGCTGAGTATTACGCTCAACGTGCTAGTGCCGGTTTGTTAATTACAGAAGGCGCACAAATTGAACCGCGTGGACAAGGTTATGCTTGGACTCCTGGTATTTATTCGGATGAGCAAATTGCTGGCTGGAAATTAGTGACGGATGCAGTGCATGAACAAGGTGGTTTAATTTTTGCCCAGCTTTGGCATGTTGGTCGTGTTTCTCATACCTCTTTACAGCCAAATGAGGAGGCGCCAATTGCCCCTTCAGCAGTGCGTGCTGACGCGGTGAAAGTGTTTATTGAGACTGGGGTCAATGAAGGTGCCTTAGCTGAGCCAAGCGAACCACGAGCGCTATCTATTGTAGAGATTCATGAGTTAGTCGGTCTTTATGCTCAGGCTGCTAAAAATGCTATTACGGCGGGTTTTGATGGTGTTGAGTTGCATTGTGCTAACGGTTATTTAGTTAACCAATTTATTTCTGAGCATACTAATTTTCGCACCGATGAATACGGCGGCAGTTTGGAAAATCGTTTGCGCTTTTTAAAAGAAATTACAGAAGCTGTTATTGCTGAAGTCGGGGCAGATAAAGTCGGTGTTCGTTTTGCGCCTTTATTTGAAAGTACGAAAGAAGATCGTATTTATTTAGGATTGGTTGAATCGGATCCTCATGCAACGTATGTAGCGGCTGTTGAGTTATTGGAATCAATGAGTGTGGGCTATTTGTCGTTGGCAGAAGCCGATTGGGATAATGCGCCAGAATTGCCGGATACTTTCCGTGATGCCGTACGTGAAGCCTTCAGTGGAGTGATTATGTACGCAGGGAAATACACCAAGGAAAAAGTGGCGCGTGTCTTATCGAAAGGGCAAGGCGATATGTTTGGTTTTGGTCGTACGTTTATTGCTAATCCGGATTTGCCTCAGCGTTTGGCATTACAACAGCCTTTGAATTCTTTGGATGCAACAACGTTGTTTGGTGGTGGCATGATTGGGTATACTGATTATCCATATTTTACTGATGTCGAGTCGATTTAATCGTATCTGTGATACACCGATGTGATTCGTTTTGCTTCAGTGTTGTTTAGTTAGGGAGCAAAAATAGGATGGACATCAACGAAGTTTTAAAAGTGTTGGGTAATCCAACGCGCTTAATGATTTTACAATGGTTAAAAACACCAAAAGTGAATTTTCCTGTTGCTAATCAGTTGGTTGATGCGGATGAGGAAGGCGTTTGTGTCAGTATTATTCAAGAAAAAGTGGGTTTATCGCAATCGACGGTTTCTATTTATTTGACGGCACTACAACGCGTTCAATTGGTTAGCTCTAAACGCATTGGCCCGTGGACATATTACAAACGTAATAATGAAACCATTGAGCAATTTCAACGTTTATTAAAAAACCAACTCTAGCCATGAGTTTTGTATAATAAAAAAGCCGCTTAAATAAGCGGCTTTTTTTTATTCTACATTGGATTCTGTGTTGATTACGCTGAAATGCCTTGCTTACGCAAATACTCATCGTAAGTACCACGGAAATCTTCCACACCATCTTTGGTGATTTCAATAATGCGGTTTGCTACAGAAGAAACAAACTGACGGTCGTGAGATACGAACATCAAGGTGCCTTTGTAGTTTTCCAAAGCTAGGTTCAAAGCTTCAATGGATTCCATATCCATGTGGTTGGTCGGCTCATCCATCAATAGGATGTTTGGACGTTGCATGATCAGTTTCCCGACTAACATACGACCTTGCTCACCACCAGATAAGACATGAACTGATTTTTTGATGTCATTTTGAGAGAACAACATACGACCTAAAATACCACGAACTACTTGTTCGTCATCGCCTTCATTCTTCCACTGGCTCATCCAATCAAGCAGGGTTAAATTTTCTTCGAAGTCATGGCTGTGGTCTTGAGCATAAAAACCAATGTTATGGTTTTCTGACCACTTGATCATGCCATCCATTGGATCCATAACACCCGCAAGCGTATTTAGGAAGGTTGACTTACCGATACCGTTGGCACCGATGATGGCAATGCGCTCACCAACTTCAACCATCAGGCGAACACCGTTGATTAAGATGTTTTCACCATAACCTTGCTTTAGATTTTCTACTTCTAATGCATTACGGAATAATGGTTTTTCTTGATCAAAACGAATGAATGGTGTTTGACGGCTAGACGCTTTCACTTCTGATAATTGGATTTTATCCAATTGCTTTTGACGTGAAGTTGCTTGCTTTGCTTTCGATGCGTTTGCTGAGAAACGGCTTACGAACGTTTGAAGCTCGGCAATTTGTGCTTTTTTCTTAGCATTGTCTGATAACAACTGATCGCGAGATTGCTCTGCCGCTGTCATGTATTCATCGTAGTTACCAGGGAATAGACGCAATTCACCGTAATCCAAATCCGCCATGTGTGTACAAACACTGTTTAGGAAGTGACGGTCATGCGAAATGATGATCATAGTACAGTTGCGCTCAAGCAGTACTTGCTCTAACCAACGAATGGCATTCATGTCCAAGTTGTTGGTTGGCTCATCAAGTAGCATGATTTCTGGATCAGCAAAAAGAACCTGAGCCAAAAGAACACGGACTTTAAGACCCGGAGCAACTTCACTCATTAAGCCGAAGTGTTGCTCTTCTGGAATGCCTAGACCCAATAGCAAGTCACCAGCACGTGCTTCTGCCGAGTAACCGTCCATTTCTGCAAATTCGGTTTCAAGATCAGCAACACGCATACCATCTTCATCTGACATTTCTGCCATTGAATAGATACGATCACGTTCTTCTTTGATTTCCCAAAGTTCTTTATGACCCATGATCACGGTATCAATTACAGTGTACGTTTCGAATGCAAATTGATCCTGACCCAATTTCGCCATGCGCTCGTTTGGATCTTTGGAAACAGAACCTGCAGATGGTTCTAATTCACCACCAAGGATTTTCATGAATGTCGATTTACCACAACCGTTTGCGCCGATAAGACCGTAACGGTTATTCCCACCGAATTTCACTGAAATGTTTTCAAACAATGGCTTGTCGCCAAACTGCATAGTGATGTTAGCTGTCTGGATGATAACTGCATCCTCCACAAGAAAGTAATTAAATTGCAACTAAGAAAAAGGCTGACAATAAAGTCAGCCTTTTTCTCTGAAATAGGCGGCGGATTATATCACTATTTGTGAGCTTCATCACCACTATTTCTTCTTCTTTACGTTAATTCATCAGACAAATAACATTATCTGTCTGGAGATTATCGCATGCTTGTTGGGGCAATTAATTGTGCTTCACCAATGATGTGTGAGTGCATGTAGTAGCCCACTAATGGCGGAATGGCATTCGCAGGCACATCAATTTTTGGTACATTCAATGCGTATACCGTTATTTCGTAATGGTGTGGTTTTGCATTTGCTGGAGGACATGCACCACCAAAGCCTTTATAACCGAAGTTATTGGTGATTTGTATTGCGCCTGTTGGTAGCGTTGTGCTGTTTTTTGCACCGGCACCTGCAGGTAGGCTTGTTACATTGGCTGGAATATTGATAACCATCCAGTGCCACCAACCGCTGCCTGTTGGTGCGTCTGGATCAAACATTGTCACTGCAAAGCTTTTCGTGCCAGCAGGAACATGGCTCCATGATAACTCAGGTGAAACGTTGTTACCTGTGCAACCCCAGCCACTGAATACTTGATCTTTATTGAATGATTTTCCGTTGCTAAAGCTGGTGCTGGTCACGGCCATTGCTGTACTTGGTGCTGCTAATTGAATAGTGCTGTTTGCGGTAGCATCAACAACTTTTGCTGCTGGTTGATTAGCTTGAGCACAGCCCGCTAAACCAAGCGCAGCAACTAAAGCGGTTGCGGCTAAAGTAAATGTACGTTTTTTCATGATTCTTTCCTTACCTACCTCATTAGATGAGGTGTTATCGATTTAGGTAACATGCTTGTGCATATTTATTGGTTGAAATCATAAATTTTTCTTTTACTATCTTTTC
>CAMQZF010000129.1 GCA_947039525.1 uncultured Photobacterium sp.
ACCATCAGCACCCAATAGTGTGTATTCACCGACCCACTAACCAGCCTCTCGTCGCTACACCTCAAAATCGAGTAAATTGACCGTTTCAGGATCACAGCTGGCATCAGGTATCACTGGTATTTGCGGTGTTGGTTCAACGATATTCGGTGTTTCGTTTAAATTGTTTGTATTTGTGGTGGTATCCGTTTCAGATGTGGTGGCTTTTGCATCGTCAAAACAGCCTGTTAGCATGAATGCAAGAAAAGAACAGGAAAAAAATAATTGAGTACGAGGAAAGATGTTCACATTATGACCTATCAGTCAGAGGCGTTTCAGGTAGCGTAGTGAAATATGTGTGAAGAAACTGCCTCATTATTAATATTGAACGATGGTATTTTTGAATTAGGTTGACGTGTTTTTCTCGTTGTCTGAGAATTTAGATAGGCGAGTTTGGTATAACAGTTGCTTATTATTTCCTGATATGGACGGTCAGGAGTATGCCAATGATTCAAGTTCGTAGCGTGACTTATACCTTGATGATTGCCCTCATCTTTACAGTGGTACAAAATTGGGCATTATGGCGATATTTAGAGCCGATTCTTCATTCAGGAGAATGGCAGGCAGGCTTGGTCTTTACCTTACCATTATTAATTTTTTCTTTGCTTGTGTTTTTTTCTGTCTTGTTAGTGTGGCCTTATGGTCATCGTATTTTATTGCCCTTTTTTTTACTTCTTTCTTCTATAGCAACCTACGGTATGTTGGCGTATGGCGTGTTTTTTAACTACACCATGATGGCCAATGTATTTGAAACACACTATGCTGAAAGCGTTGATTATGTTTCGTGGCGCAGTGTATTGAGTGTATTGGGATTATTCGTCCCTTTTTGGTTTTTTTTTACACGGTGTCGAGTGGTTTTTCCTCGTTCAATGTGGGGATTATTCGGGGAGAAACTGCTATTAATTGGGGGGGCTGTATTGGTGGTCATCTTGATTGCCGCGGGATATTATAAGAATTACGCTTCCTTGGTGCGAAATCACCCAGAAGTTCGCTCGTTAATTAATCCGACAAATTATTTATCGGCCAGTTTTCGTTACCTTCGTACCCATTGGATTGAAGGGCGTTTGCCTTTTGAGCAGATAGCACTGGATGCAACGGATTTAGATGTCGATAAACGCTCACCAAATGTACTGGTATTGGTCGTTGGTGAAACGGCACGTTCGATGAATTATCAATTAAATGGCTATGATCGTGCCACTAATCCACGATTAAGTCAGTTACCTGTTTTTAGCTTTCAAGATGTTTCTTCATGCGGCACTGACACTGCTGTTTCTGTACCGTGTATGTTTTCGAATATGACGCGCTCAACGTATAACGCAATGCGAGCAAGAAAACGTGAAGGATTATTGGACGTCCTCAAACGTGCTGGTATTTCTGTTGTTTGGTTAGAAAATAACAGTGATTGTAAAGGTGTTTGCCAGCGTGTGCGTTATATCGATGTCCGTGAAAATACAAGCTCGCCTTTTTGTAAGGGTAAGCAATGCTTGGATGAGGCTTTATTGGCTCTATTGCAGAAAGAACTGTCTAATGTGATGCACAATACCGTGATTGTTCTGCACCTATTAGGCAGTCATGGGCCTGCGTATTATCGACGTTACTCTGAAACCAGTCGTCATTTTCAACCCGCCTGTGAAACCCATGACTTACATCAATGCACGCAAGCTGAAGTCTTAAATGCGTACGATAATTCCATTGTTTATACCGATTCCGTATTGGCTCAGGCCATTGATTTATTAAAAACAAAAGAAGACCGTATGACTGGGGCATTATTGTACATTTCTGATCATGGGGAATCATTGGGTGAAAGTGGGTTGTATTTACATGGCCTCCCTTATCGAATCGCCCCAAAAGAACAAACTCAAGTTCCTATGATTGCGTGGTTATCACCTCAATGGTTAAAGCGAAAAAATTTGGCACAGGGATGTTTAGATCAGATTGCTAATGAACAAGCTGTATCACATGATCATCTATTTCATACTGTGTTAGGAATGATGAGCATTAAGACGCAAGCTCATGCTCGTGAATTGGATGTTTTTTTACCTTGTATGAAAGAGAAAGATGACAAATCGTAGAGAATCTCTAAACTATCATGGTTTTCTTATTGATTATTAAGGAATTTAAAACGATGAAACCAGGTGCTACGGGCATAACGCGAGTGATTAATGCAACGAAATATTCCATGCAAGGACTCAAAGCAGCTTGGAAAAATGAAGCCGCCTTTCGTCAAGAAAGCGTGCTTTTATTGATACTAACAGCCATTAGTTTTGTATTGCCAGTGACTTTAATCGAACAATTAGTCATGATCTGTACCTTGTTTCTCGTTGTCATTGTCGAGTTAATAAATTCAGCGATCGAAGCGGTGGTGGATCGTATTGGCAGCGAACATCATGAACTCAGTGGTCGCGCAAAAGACATCGGCTCTGCGGCTGTCTTTGTTTCCTTAGCCTTGGTTGTTATTGTTTGGGCGAGTATTTTATTGCATCAGATCTAATGTGCATTACTATATCGTATCGTTTGATGTAAAAAAGGAGATTATTGCTCACCAATAAAGCCCTTAGTTTGATGTGCCCAAAGTTGAGCATAAACACCTGATAACTCAAGTAAGCTTTGATGAGTGCCTTGTTCGATGATTTGACCCTCATCGATGACAATCAACCGATCCATTTTTGCAATGGTCGATAAACGATGAGCAATGGCTATCACTGTTTTTTCGACCATTAATGTGTTTAAACTGGTTTGAATATGATCTTCTACTTCTGAATCCAGCGCTGAAGTGGCTTCATCTAAGATTAAAATGGGGGCATTTTTTAATAATACACGGGCAATGGCAATACGTTGTCGTTGACCACCAGAGAGCTTAATCCCTCTTTCTCCCACTAATGCATCGTATCCGCTTCTACCCAAATGATCTGTTAACTCTAATATAAAATCGTGAGCATGGGCTTGCTTAGCGGCTGAGATTAAGTCAGCTTCATTGGCATTCGGTCTGCCATAAAGAATGTTGTCTCGAATGGAACGATGTAATAATGCGGTATCTTGGGTGACAATACCGATATGTTGACGAAGTGAGTCCTGTGTTGCATTGGCTAAGTCGTGCCCATCAATAAGCATTTTTCCAGACTGTACCTCATACAATCGAATCAATAGGTTAATTAATGTCGACTTTTCTGAGCCCGATCGTCCAATTAAGCCAATTTTTTCCCCTGGCTTTATCGTGAGATTAAAATCTTTAATAATCGGGGGATGAGTGTGATCGTAATGGAAAAAGACATTCTGAAACTCAATGGCACCTTGAGTCACAATGATGGGGGTTGAGTTTGGCTTATCTGACAGAGTAATCGGAGCTGACAATGTTCTCATACCATCAATGACGGTTCCTACGCTTTCGAAGAGTCCGCTTAATTCCCACATTATCCATTTTGACATACCATTGAGACGCAGGGCTAAGCTGAGTGCAACAGCAATGCTGCCGATTTCAAGTAAGGAGTGTTCCCATAAAAAAATGGAAATAAAGCCCAAGATTAAGACAAGCGAATAATTCAGTATATCGACCCAAATATTAAGTCCTGTGACTAAGCGCATTTGATGATAAACAGTATGGAGAAAGTCTTTCATACTGTGTTTGGTGTAATTCATTTCTCTGTTTGTGTGTGAGAATAATTTGACGGTCATAATATGGGTATAACTATCAACTATTCGTCCAGTCATTGAGGCGCGAGAATCGGCTTGCAATCGAGCAATGTCCTTTAATTTTGGAATGTAATACGTTTGAAGGGCGGCATAAAGTAAAGCCCATACTAAAAACGGCAACATCAGACGCCAATTCATATCCCACATAAGCAATAAAATCGAAATAAAATAAACACTGATATAAATCAGTACGTCTAAGATCTTCATGACGGTTTCACGAATGGCTAAAGCCGTTTGCATGACTTTTGTGGCAATTCGGCCAGCGAATTCATCTTCATAAAACGTAATACTTTGGCGCAAGAGATGGCGATGTGCTAACCAGCGAATCGCCATTGGATAATTACCCAATAAACTTTGGTGCAGCAATAAGGCATGTAAAGTAATGACAATGGGAATAATAAAAACAATAAAAAGTGTTATTACCAATAGTGACATTTTCTTTTCTTGTCATAAATCGGTTGGTGAATAAATGGTTAACCAATCGATTAATAAGCCCATGACACCAACAAGACTGACCTCAACAATCGTAATAGAGGCACTCAAAATCGCTAAGCAGAATAATGGACCTTCAAATCCTCGAGTATAATAACGGCAGAAAGCCCAAAAATGAGACGGTGGCGTTTGTGTTGTTGAATTAGGAAAGGCAGAGGTCAGCTTCTCAAAAAATTCATACATCATTGACCTCTTAGTGAAAAGAAATGGGCTCTTTTCAATCTAAGTGGTGATTGTTTAATAAGGCAAAAAAAATGAGCTAAGGCGGGTATTTATTCTTCATACCCACCTTAATATAACGATTATTTGATGACTAAACGATTTCGTCCCAAATCTTTGGCTTGATATAAACACTGATCAGCTGTGCTCAATAAGTCGTGAATGGGTTGTATATCGACAACAACGCCAATGCTGACAGTATAACGGACCGTTTGATTCAGTAAATTGAGTTGTAATTGTGCTATGTGTGATCGAAATTTCTCAAGGCGTATTAAATTATTCGGATGATCGTTAAAAAAGTGAATGCAAAATTCTTCACCACCAAAACGAGCAACTAATGCATCAGGAAAGAAATCTCGTAAATGTTTAGCTAAATCAACCAGTACCATATCACCAATATGATGGCCATAGGTGTCATTGATCTTTTTGAAAAAATCAATATCGAGAATGGCGACACTGCGAGATTGCAATGCGCGTTTTACCGATAAGTGATTGAAAAAATAACGTCGATTCCAACACTGAGTTAAATAATCGGTGTTGGCCATTTTGTACAGTTGACGTTCTGACTCGAGTAAATTGAGTGTGCTGTGTACACGACAATAAAACTCCTCTTGATTGAAAGGCTTTGTTAGAAAGTCATTAGCCCCCGCTTTAATGAATTTTGCCGTTAAGGCATTTTCATTACTTGCCGAAAGCCCAATAATAGCTAACCTTCCCGGAGAAAACTGTTGGCGTACTTTTTTAATCACACCAATGCCATTGAGTTTTGGCATATCATAGTCCGTGATAATTAAGCTGATATTTTGATGTGATGCAATCATTTCAATCGCTTCAATGCCATTCACCGCTTCCAATACTGTTAAGTTTTGTCGCTCCAAAAGATTACGTAAATAATGACGGGCCGTGATGGAGTCATCGACAACTAATACCGTATGGCATTTATTGTTTTCTAAGCGTTGCAAAATAGGAATTAAAGAAGCAATACTGCTCGGGCTATCTTTTGGGACATAATCAATGACAGGCTTTGAGAGCACTTTGCTTCGAGTCACTTCATCCATGCGCGCGGTCAATACGATCACTTTTAAATTTTCTTTCAGGCAAACATCAATAATTTCGCCATTTTCACCGTCAGGCAAGCAATAATCTAAAATCGCACAGGTATATTGTTCCTGTTTTTTTAATAATTCTTGAGTTTCTTGAATGCTTTCTGCAAAAACGGGGAAGTAACCCGCTTGTCGCAATTCAATTTCTAATATGCGCTTAAAAATACGACTATCTTCAACGACTAAAATCTTTTTTTCCATGTGATGTTTGCCTATAAACTCCCCAAGGTTATGGGGAAGATATTACATATAAGGAGAATAAAGTTAGGTATTTTTTGTGTTTATTATGAGTAACCTTGCCAAATTTGTTGGCAAACTTGGCTGTCATTTTTGGGAATCGGTTTATCGATAAGCCAGCGAATCGGTGTCACAACAGGGCTTGTGGTAAAACGTACAGATGTTTCCAATATTGCTTTTAAAGGTACTGAAAAATTAAAATGTGTAAAATGCCCTGCTATTTGTACTGGAGTCTGCAAGCTGAATATCTGTGGTGTTTTTGATTGTGGGGTCAGGTATAAATTAAAGGATTTATCCGCATAGTCAGCTCTAAATTGTCCATGAACTTGAATGCGAGAGGTATCCAATAGCATTTGGCGCTGTGTCATCACACCATGATGAATGTTTAGCCCAGCAGCCACGCAGTTTACCACTGAATTATCATGATGGATAAAGTTCGGAATAATGGCATCGGTTAAGCTTACTGCCCACAAATCAATCAGGTTCGCTTGATATGCTTTCGGCCATACGGCAAAGCCAAGAAATCCACTGGCATTGTTTAATAAACTGTCCGGTGTGTTGGCAATACTGGTTAAATTAAACTGCGTACTGATCAACCCTCGCATTTTGGTGGTTGGGTCAAGACGACGAGCCAAAATGCCATAATCGAAATTTTTCACCTTACCCTTAAGGTGGATATTGAATTTATCGCTTAGTGGTTTCAATGATCCCTCAATATGAACATTACCACCGGGGACTTTTACGTCTAAAGTGTGAAGGGTAAGTAAACCATTTTTCAGTGTCATGTTTAAATGACCCTCCCCGAGCCAATCATTACCCGAACGAACTTCTCCAACGTTGGCATCCAATAAGCCATTAAAGAGGTTTAATCCGGCAGGACTGATCATATCGGCATTATGGTTAGATTGGTCAGATGGTGTTTGTGTGTCTTTTTTCGATTCAGGTAGCCAAGCGTGCCAATTCTTTAATTTAAAATCGTTGATCTGAATAAAGGGCGCATTTAACTTTAAATCTATATAAGGGCGTTGATCGGGTGCCAGTGGTGGTAAGAAATCTCCCTTACCTTTTAATTGGCTGTGATTGACCGTTAACACCAAATTACGCAAATGATACCCACGTTGATTGGTTGAGAGTGTGGCCTTTACATTCACAGGTCCATAAGGTGGCAACTTCAGCCCCATGAATGGATCCAGTTGATTGAGATTCGGTAAATAGGCCGATACGGATAAAGACAACGCTTTCATATTAATCGGCAAAGATAAAGTTGAATCAGCGTGGAAACGCATCGATCCTAATGCCATATTCAACGAAATCGGAATGTGCCTTTGGTTGTTGTTTACCTGTTTCAGAGATGCCGATTTAAGCGTAATATGAACGGGTAACGCTTGTGCCTTGCCCGTTAAATCAATCAGAGTGCCATTTTTCGGACCTGTACTTAATGTGCCAGAAGCCAAATTGATGTTAAGTGCTTTGCCTGTATACACATTGGGCAGCTGTAATTGTCCACCTTCCAATTTAGCACTGAGACTGGCATTTTCCATCAATTCTAAAACCGTCTTGCCCGACAGGGATAACGCTAATTGTGCTCGATCCAAATGCATCGCTAACGCATTGGTGATGTGAAATTGATGCAAAATTTCGCCCACATTGGGATGATTGACGTTTAATTGTAAACGAGCACTTAAATTGGTGTTGGCTAAACCTAACGCAAGTTGTCCTGTGTATTTGCTGCCTGCGTAAGACATGGCAAAAGGTGCATCGGTCATTTCACCATTACGAATGGTGCCGTCAAAATGCAATTGGTTTAATGTTTGGTTTAGCCACTGTAATTTCTCGACGCTTAACGCAACATCCGCATCCGCGATGGTGATCGAATGCGTTAATAGCGGCGCATTCAAATTCACACCCTGTGTTGGAACCGTGTTATTTACCTTAGGTAAGGTTTTCGAATCAACAAACTTTGCCAATTGCGTAATGTTTAACTCATGGAATTGCCCATTGAGTTTGACAAACGGCTGTCCTTTGCTTGGCAGCCAAGCCAAATTTAACGCCCCTTTGCTGTCCATTAACGCCATGTTTTTCACATTTAACGTTATCCAATTCTTTTGGTAATC
>CAMQZF010000130.1 GCA_947039525.1 uncultured Photobacterium sp.
AGCGTGAGGGGGCTACTACTTTCATACAATCTCGTTTAAATTTTTCTGTATTGTTTTTATTATGAATTTAATTTTCATTAAACAGATTTCACTAGTGTTTACTTTTACTTTGTAAACAATTGGTTGTTTCATCTTGTGTCAGGCTTTATTTCTGGATTGTTTGTTTTTATAATTGAATCATCTTTTTCTTCTATGATAGAGGGAATCAGTTTCTTATTAATAATGTTTTTATTCTTAATGAGAAAAGTATTTTATCTTTAATGTAATAAAGGCGAGAGAGTATAAATAAGAACATATCCTATTATTTAAAGTAACTATCACTTTATGGTGAAAGGTGTTTTTATGAAAATAATCAAAAGCGGTTTTTTACTTTTTTATTAGGAACGGTTTTCTTTAGCAGTAATAGTAATACATTGGCTGATGATGTATTCAAAGCCTGTCAAATAACCATGTTACCTATGTCAAACAGTCAGCATTTAAATGTTTTAAATAAACCCACAAGTAGTGTTGTTGGTCAAGTCACCTTAAAGTATAAAGTAGTTTTCGACAGTGATGACTTGTATCTCGAAATGAATATGCAGATCAACCTAATACTATGTATATGGGAGGAAGCCATGATTTTTTATTGAAGTTAATTTCTGGTAATAATAGTGCTTACATCGATAGTAGTGGTTATTATCTTATAACGAATAAAAAAGCCGCTATTATTTCCAATACGTTTAATATCATTTTAAGTAAACCATCAAAAGAGTTAACTCATCATATTCGTCCGCGACTTTATGCTTTGAGCTCAGTCAGTCCACTTCAAAGCCATATCAATAAAGGGCCTTGGTTCTGGACAGGGAATACTGGCGCTAGAATGCAAGCGTCGATTACTTCCAATTGCCATGTGAATTTTCCGACATCGATTAATTTCGGGATCGTTCCACCATTGAATTTTGCATCTCATCATTACAGCAAAGCCTTTGATGTTAATTTGCAATGCCATACTGTTGGGAAATACTTATCAATGCTGAGCCAAGAATTTTTTACTAATATGGTGAAAATCAGATTTAAAGGGATAGAAACCGCTGCTGGTTCTAATATTTTATCGATAAAAGGTCATCCAAATTTAGGTGTTAAATTATCATTAACCTTAATGAATCCTCATTCTCAGCAACCAAGACAGATTCAAAATATGAATAACATACCCATTCCAATGGGAGGGCCTGGTGGGTTTCAATATACTCCGGTTAATACCTTATGGGGAGGGCAAGCGTTGCAGTGATATTTCTACTTTGATATGCACTATAATGGCATTTATCGCTTTAATGCTGACTTGGTGAGATTTAACCCTAAGTTACCATTAAAAGCCGGTCAATTTAGTACCACAATGAATATTGTGGTGATTTATCAATAGTGGTGAAGCTTGTTGATTTATTTTTTATACTTTTGATTGTGACAATAAACAATCGATTTTGAAAAATAATGAAGCGCCTAAGCACTTCATTATTGATAAATAAAGGGTAAATGTTTTAGATCTTGAGTTATACGATGCGTATACCTGATAGCATAACACGTTCAGGAGTAAGGAGCACGCTTTCTGACTCGTCATCTGTTTCTGCACACAGCAGCATGCATTCTGATATTTCACCGCGCATTTTCGCTTTTTGTAAATTACATAATACGACAACTTGCTTGCCGATCAGTTCTTCTTCTGTGTAATGAGGTACTAAGCTGGTGACCGTTTGTAACGTACGCTCACCAACCGCAATTTGTACGATATACAGTTTATCAGCATTACTGTGGCGAGCGACCTCGATGATGTGTCCAACACGCATTTCCAATTTTGCAAAATCACCGTATGAAATCGTTTCCATTTGATTCTTATCCTTGGTAATAGGTCAGGGACACGATGCCCCTGACTTTTTATATTGATGTTTGATTAATAAAGATAACGTGTTATTGAACGCTTGGTGTCGCTTCTAATTGTCGCTCTTGCTCTGTTAATGAACGTTGGTATTTGCTGTATTTCCACCATGCGTAGCCAAGGAAAATCACAATTCCGCCAACGTTATACGTAATGATAGTGAAGATGTCGCCGTCAGTAGGGAAGGTTGACGCTAAGAAACCAACGGTGAAGATACCAATCAGAACAGAGACCAACGCGATGCCTGTTTTACGTGAGCCCATTTTGAAATCACGTGGTAGGTGATCCAGTTTGATGCGCAGGTTTAAGTAAGCCAACATGATGAACAAAGGCGGTAGCATTGAGGCTGCTGCAGTCATGTTAATCACGGTACTCATCAATTCTTGTACGTCACTAGAACCCAGCATCGGGATGATTAACAATGGAATGACGATGAAGAATTGTGCCCAAGCCGCGCGAGCAGGTACGCCATGTTTGTTTAATGCGATGGTCTTTTCACCAAAAATACCTTTTGGAATTTCTGAGAAGAAGATTTTCACCGGTGTTGCTGTCCACATCAATAATGAGCCGAACATAGCAGTAAAGGAAACCACGCCCACAAAGCGGTTCATTAGAACTTCGGAGATACCAAAGTAAGTCGCTAAGCCTTCAAATACTTGTACTGAGCCACCGGTGTAGTTGAGTTCTTCACGAGCAACGAAGATGTTAATTAATACCGAGGAAACTGAGTACAAAGCACCGATGAAGATACCGGCAATAATGATGACTTTAACGAACGATTTATGACCGCCTTTAACATCGTTTACGTAAACGGCCACAGATTCCGCACCGCCTGCTGCCATGAAGATCCAAGCCGTTACACCAAAGAAGGCCCAGTTAATCTCTGGAGTCATGGCTTGCATTGTGATTGGGTCGGCCGGTTGAACACCACCCATTACAGCAGCACCTGCCAATACAATGTAAGACAGGGTCATGATCAGCATCAGAGAGGAAGTCACTGAGGTGATTGGACCTAACATTTTCGCGCCATTGGTTGAAACGTAGGTTGCAAAGGCAAAAAGAAGGACACTTAAAATGGTGGTTGCCGTTGGCGTAAAGACGTATTCGTAACCCAGAAAAGCGTAAGAGGCGTAAGCCAAAACACGAGGTAACAATGAAGTGAAGAAGAACAAGTTTACAAACCAATACGTGTAAGCGGCCAAAAATGCCCAACGTCCACCTAATGAGCTTTTTACCCAAGCGTAAACACCCGCTTCCGAGTTTTTATTCAGAGAAACAAACTCGGCAATGATCAAACAAAATGGAATGAAATAAAATAAGGTCGCAATAAAGAACATCGGTGAAGAGGATAATCCAATTTCAATGTTGTTATTGATGACATTGTTAAAGCTGTAGACGGCAGCAAAGGTCATGGAGAGAAGACCAAATTTGCCAAGGGTATTACGTTTGGACGTGGACATAGGGTGTACTCCAGAATCACGTAAGGTCGTAGTTGGACAAGCGGCGTGTTATTCCGCCAGTTGGGGGCAATCGTGTGCCCCCTTTGGTTTTATGTCAGGGTTATTTATTTAAGAAATAGCCATCTTCAATCGTGACTTTTAGCACCACTTTTTTGACGTTGTTGCCTTCAATAAAGCGATGGGCTTGATGATTTTTAAAAATCACGACTTGTCCTTCTCGCAAGGTGTGTTGATCACCACAGCCAGTTAAAAGCTCTGTGTCCGTTTCATCTTGATAAACTGATATTGTGTTTAACTGGCTTTTATCTTTAATTTCAACAATCTCATGACCTTCAAGGTAATAATGGACATCGAAGTAACGACGATGACCAGTAAAGTTGACCTGTGCCTGCGTACCATTTTGAATGCGGTAAGCCAAAGAATCACCAATGGAGTAGTACACGTCTTCTTGCAGATTTGGAACGTTATGAATGGCTTCCACACAGCGTTGCCATTTACGACCTTGACGATAAATGGCTTGGAATTGCTCAAGGCTTTCTAATACGATCATTGTAAATTCTCCGTTGGGGCATTGAAGGTGTGATTCGCAAAGATGCTGCCTTGACAATTGCCTTTTGCATAAGGGGCAAGCGTGATTTGGTATTGGAAGTTATCCCAGTACACTCGGTAAGAGTCGAGGACTTCAGATCCCCATGAGTTTGATCCTAAGCCCATGACTTTATGATCCAAATTCAATGTGATGTGGCCACTTTCTTCTAATTCATTGATGTGTTGAGCTTGATGAATGTGTTGGCAGGTGTAAGGCCACGCACTAAAGTTAATCGGTGTTTGAGTGTGAACAAACAGACCTAAACCGTGAGCATTTGTCAGTGATACCCAGCGCACATCTTGACGGTTACCGTTGTTTTGTGGGAAAGGGTAGTTTTCAAATAAGGCTTCAACCTTGGTTTGATAAACGTCAATCAGATTGCTTTGTTTGCTGTCTTGATAGTTTTCTTCTGGACCACGGCCATAATATTCCACTTGATTGAATTGACGCGGTAAGCCGATGTCTAAGCCAATACAAGGAATGACGTGTGAGAAATCCCCGTATTTTTCGCCACTGAGCGTCAAATTCATTTGACCTTCTGGACGTAAATCAAAGCGGTAGGTACAGCGCATACCAAAGTCAAACACAGGCGGTGCAACGATACTTTGAACCGTCAAAATCACGGCATCGTCTTGTTGCTCTAGCGTTAATTCACGGAAGTGTTCTTGCAAAATAGGAAGATGAGCAGGATCCCATAATCCTTCAAACTCTTGCTTATGGTTATCAATGGTTGGTTTAAAGAAATTTAAGCTTGGTGCGGTTGCCAGCATCTCTTGTTGATGACATTGCCACGATGTTAATTTGCCATCGGTTTTCGAAAATACCCACTGACAATCTTGACCTGTGATGGTCCAAGTTAGTGGTGTTTCTGTGACCGTTAATGGCTGTGCGTTATTGTTGCGGTAAATCGGGGCGTCTGCGGTGTTGGCTTTCAAGGTAAATTGGTACACACCGATTTCGTGATTGGCTTCGCTGTACAGAGTACGGCTGTTCTTACGAACCGAAACGTTAATGAAGGTTTCACGACCATCCAGTTCTGGAAGGGCTAGCTGAATATCACGGCTGTCACTGGACGCTAAGTCTAAAACTTGTAAGCGCTGGGTGGATAGGGTTTCACCTTCCGCACGAATGTCCACAATTAAGGTAATATCGTCCAGATTGGATGCCCAATACAGGTTGTTAACGGTGATAATGCCCGCAGCGGCGTCTTTTTCTGTCACCTTAACTGGCGCGATCACTTGTTTGTATTCACGTAAGCCCGGGCCAGGGGTTTGGTCGGGGTAAATCAGACCATCCATACAGAAATTATAATTGTTTGGATAATCGCCATAATCGCCACCGTACTTGTAGACATCACGACCTTGTTCGTCTTTTTCTAGAATGCCATGGTCACACCATTCCCATACAAAGTGCCCTTGAATGTGATCATGCTTATAAAATACGTTTTGATATTCGGTTAAACCACCCGGACCATTGCCCATCGCATGAGCGTACTCACAGATGATGCGAGGTTTTGGATTTGGGTATTCGCCAAAGTAATTCATTAATTGCGCACGTGAGTACATGGTGCTGATCACGTCCACCACTTCGGCGTCGCGATCTTCTTCGTAATGAACCAATCGAGTGTCATCAATGGCTTTCGTTGCATGGTACATGGCGCGAATGTTACAGCCATAGCCAGATTCATTGCCTAATGACCACATGATGATGCTTGGGTGATTCTTTTGGGCATGAACTTGACGTTCAATGCGCTCTACAAAGACGTGTTCCCAGTTTGGGTCATCGGTAATTTGGCTGAGATTACCAACGTTCGCAAAACCGTGGGTTTCCACATCGGTTTCCGCCATTACAAATAAACCGTATTGGTCACACAATTCATAGAAACGTGGGTCATTTGGGTAATGGGCAGTACGTACTGAATTGATGTTGTGTTGTTTCATCAACAACAAATCTTGTTTAATACGATCAACGCTGACGGCGCGACCTTTTAAATGATCGTTATCATGACGGTTAACACCATGAAGCATCACATATTGATTGTTAATGTAGAACAAACCATCGCGCACTTTGATGTCACGAAAGCCAATGCGTTGTGGCACGACTTCAAGCGTTTCGCCATTGGCGGTTTTTAACGTTAAGTACAACTGGTACAGGTACGGATCTTCGGCGTGCCATTGGTGTGGGTTTTGTACAGGAATGGAGAGTTGCGTTGTACCTATGCTATCCGCTGATAAGGTTAGGGTATCGGTTTTGCCTTCTGTGATGAGGCGAGTGCCATCAAAGAGGCTGTATTCAATGTAGTGAAGTGTCTTTTCAATTTGGCTGGTTTCTAATTGAATCTGACACTGTAACGTGGCGTTTTGATAATTCTCATCGAAATCAGTGCGAATGGTGTAGTCAAGAATGTGAGCAGGCGTTTTACCAATCAGGTAAACATCGCGGAAAATACCCGCCATCCACCACATGTCTTGGTCTTCAATGTAGGTACTGTCTGCCCATTGCATGACACGAACCGATAATAAATTGCGACCTTGGTGAACATAGTCAGAAATATCAAATTCTGCGGTTAAACGGCTGCCTTTGCTAAAACCAACATAATGACCATTTACATAAACTTCGAAATAGGTTTCAACACCATCAAACTTGATCAATGTTTGATGATTTTCCCAACCTTGGCTTAATACGAATTCGCGTTGGTAAGCACCCGTTGGGTTATTGGTTGGGACGTAAGGAATATCAATGGGGAAAGGGAAGCCTTCATCTGTGTATTGCAGCGTGCCGTGACCTTCCATTTGCCACATGTTTGGGACTTCAATCTGCCCCCAATCACTCATTGCTGTATTGTAAAAGGATTCGGGCACTTCTAATGGGTGATTAAAAAAACGAAATTGCCATTGACCACTGAGCATCATGAAGTGATGACTCAGTTCACGTTGAAAGGTTTTGGCTTGGGTTGTGTTCGCGTATGAGAAGAAATAAGCACGCGGAGCTAAGCGATTTTCGCTTTGAGCATTAATGTTTTCCCAGTTATTCACTGTGCCTCCTAGAGACGTTACGTTGGGTCATTGGATATGCAATCAATATCATTTAAATTTTTACTAAAAAGAAGCGGTAATTTGGATTTGCTTTAACTGGATCACAGTGAGGATTGGGAGTTTGTGAGGACGATAAAAAAAATCCTCAGTTTGAGTGAGGATTTAGTGATGACGGTCAATTTTCCATTCTTAATGGGCTTATGAAATCAATTTTGTTGTGCCTCTGAGGATTAGCTGGCTTGGAATGTACATTTGAATGGGAATATTTCGATCATCGCGAATGCGTTCGGATAATAGGTTGACGCTTTGACTGCCGATCAATTCGGCGTGAATTCGAAACGTGGATAGAGCTGGGAAGGTAAATTGAGCGGTAGGGATATCATTGACACTGATAAAGGCCACATCTTCCGGAATATTCAATCCATGCTCATGAATGGCTCGTAATACGCCAATGGCTATGGAATCAGAGGCAATGAAAAAGGCTTTGGGTGGATTGGGTTGATCAAATATCTGTTTTGCAAGCTCATAGCCAGAGACACTGCTAAATTGACCACGATAAACATCGTCAGTGGAGACTACGTGGTTCATTTTCCCATATTCCACGAAGACTTGTTCACGAATATCAATTTGACCTCGTTGATCTTCGCCACCAATAAATCCAATCCGATCATAGCCTTGCTGTGTAAAAAACTGAATAACTTGCTTGCTGATTTGGGATAAATCGATGTCTATGCTATCAAAGCGTTGCTCATCATCTTTATGATCAACCAGTACGATATGGGAGGTCTGTTTGGTGATTTTAGTCAATAGATCAGGTTCAGGGGATCCCACAATTAATGCACCATTGATTTTATGAATAGGCAGATCGGAAGAGCACACGTCTGAACTCCAGTCA
>CAMQZF010000131.1 GCA_947039525.1 uncultured Photobacterium sp.
ACGAGATCATAGCCGGTGACTGGAGTTCAGACGTGTGCTCTTCCGATCTAAGACGCATGAGATAAGGTGTCCCCAAAATAGGCCATTTTACGCCAAACTACGAAAGATCCTAAAGGCCCTGCAAGTGCTGCAATGCCCAAGCCTGCCAAAAGTGCTGGCAGCATCAACTCAACCATAATTCACCTCTGAACGGCAATGATGTTGATACAAAGCGATTAAATCGCTGTGTTGCTGACCAAATAAAGCCAAGTACGCAGGGTGGCGAACGATGCTTTCTGGCTTTCCTGAACAGCAAATCTGATGTTGTAAGCAAATGACCTGATTGGTTTGTGCCATAACTAAATGCAAATCGTGAGAAACCATAAAAATGCCGCAATTCAGTTTTTCTTTTAAACCTTGAATCAGAGCGTAAAGTTCTAATTGACCATTAATATCAACGCCTTGTGCTGGCTCATCCAATATCAGTAAATCCGGATGTTGTAAAAGTGCGCGTGAAAGCAGCACTCGTTGCATTTCGCCACCCGATAAGCCATGCATATCGTTGTGTTGCAAAGTCAGCGCACCAGTCTGTATTAAGGCTTCTGAACGCTCAGTTTCATTATAACGCCCAGCAAGACGTAAAAACCGATCAACCGTCATGGGTAAGCTGTCATTGAGATGCAATTTTTGAGGAACATAACCAATACGCAGATTTTTTTGACGATGAACATGACCTTGTGTTGGTTTTTGCAGTCCGGTTAACACCTTCACTAATGTTGATTTTCCCGCACCATTAGGGCCGATTAAGGTTGTGATCTCACCACGATTGAGTTCTAAAGAAACACGATCTAACACCTTCCGCTGTGAAAACTGGACGCTTACCATATTTAGTTCAATTAATTTCGTCATAAAAGTCTGCTTTAAAAGGGTTTACGAAACGTTATGTTATAATATAACATTTTCACCAAGATGAATAGATGTTCAGAATAGGGATAGGTATGTCGTATTTAAAGGGGCTAGGATTAGGCGCTGTATGTTTATTTAGTGTGTCCGGTTACGCAGCACCATTACAGGTTGTTACAACATTAAAGCCCATTGCTTTGATCGTGGAGGCCGTTGCACAAGGAAAAGTGAATAACCAAGTGTTATTGCCCACGGGTGCTTCTCCGCATGATTACGCATTGCGACCTTCTGATATTGAAAAGATGAAAAATGCGGATTTGGTGATTTGGACGGGCCCAGAACTTGAAACTTTTTTAACCAAAACACTTTCGGCCAATTCAAACAGTTTCGCTCTCATGGCACAGTCAAACATTCATTTTATGCCTTATGGGGAAGAGAAAGAAGAACAGCATGAGCATGAGCATGAGCATGAACACGGTCGGATTAATCCACATTTTTGGTTAGGGGCAGAGCAAGCGATACAAGCGGCACAAGCTATTGCCAATCAGTTAATTCAGAAAGATCCTGAAAATAAGGCACACTATCAACAAAATGTAGCGGCATTTGTACAAGACATGACAAAGTTGCAAGTCGAAATGAAACAGGATTTAGGGCCTTTGCAAACACAAGGCTATTTTGTTTTTCATGATGCGTATGATTATTTTGAGCATCCATTACAGCTAAATCAATTAGGGCACTTCACGGTTGATCCGGATCGTCGTCCGGGAGCAAAAACCTTATTGAATATACGCAAAGCGCTGAAGGAAGAAAAAGCCGTCTGTGTGTTCAGCGAGCCACAATTTTCTCCCGCTGTCATTGAAACGGTAACCAAAGGCAGCCAAGTGAATATTGGAGTTTTGGATCCTATGGCAACAGAAATCAGCATTACGAAAGACGGTTATATTTTGTTTTTAAAGGAAATTTCGAATTCGTTTTCACAATGTTTAACATCAGAAAAACGAGCGTAACTTAACTTGTTTTCAAAGCATTAATGAGCACTAATTGAGCCCGTTACGTATCAATTTTTTGTTCTATGAATAGATTGATGAATATCTGTGATGGCTTGTTTGCTTTAGCAAAGGAAATAGGGGATAAGCAGCATTTAGGATGGTTTTGACGTTATTAAAACCGTAACTTAATTTGAGATGCGTTGGTATTAAAGAAAGCAGCCAGTTTCTTTTCGAAGACTGGCTGCTTTTGTTTATGGTTTTTATAGTTGTGTAAAACCGTCAATGTGTGCCAATTCAGCGCACAACTCTTCCATTAAGGCTTCTTGAATTTCAGGTTCACGTTGCTTGCCTGAGGTATTTCCCCAAATTGGCGCAGGCCAAGTCACATCATTGCGAAAACGTGCAATGTGATGAATGTGTAATTGAGGAACCAGATTGCCTAATGCGCCTACATTAATCTTATCGGCTTTGTAATCTTGCTCAAGTAACTGAGCAATAGCACTGGACTCTTTAATCAACTGAATTTGTTCATCGGTCGATAAATGGTGGATTTCTGTGAGATTTTCACGGCGAGGCACTAATATTAGCCAAGGACCTAAGGCTTCTTTAGACAATAAAACTCGGCATAGAGGCAAGTCACCCAATACCGTTGTGTCTGCTGCTAATCGAGGATGAAGATCAAATGTCATGGGGTGATTCCTTGAAAACAAATAAAAAGTTAAGGATAGGCAGCATAGTCGGATTTGTCGTAAAGAAAAAGGCAGGAGGTAATATGAACGCTATGCAATCCATTTTAACGTTTTGGTTTGGTCGTCATTCGCCTTCTCGTGAGGCGCTCCATTCATTATGGTTTGGTCACGACTCAAATGTGGATAAGACAATTATGACGGAGTTTCAGTCTTGGGTCAGTTTAGCCGGGCAAGGTAAATGCCGACACTGGGAGGTGACATCGAAAGGCACGCTGGCTGAGATTATTTTGTTGGATCAATTTACACGTCATATTTATCGTGGTCACAGTGCTGCATATCGCAATGATCCATTAGCACTGGCGATTTGCCGACACGGATTGGCTCAAGAACAAGATTTAAGTTTATCGGCGTTAGATCGTGTGTTTTTCTATTTTCCGTTGGAGCATTCTGAAACGCTAGAAGATCAAGAGGAAAGTTTGTTTCGGTTTGCTGGGCTGGTGGCTGAAGCGAAAGAGGACGAGCAACCTTTTTTTCATGCTTTTTATCGGTATGCCAAAATTCATCACGATATTATTGTCGAGTTTGGACGATTTCCTCACCGTAATGAAGCGTTAGGGCGTCTGTCGACAAATGAAGAAATTCAATGGTTACAAAAGGAAAATCGTCGATTTGGACAATAATATTGGGTGTATTAAGCACCAATTCTCTTTGTGTTTTCAAGCAGAATAAACTTTGATTTAAGAATAAAAAAGCCCGCCAGAAGCGGGCTTTTTCTGTCAAAATTGAGAGTAAATTACATACGCTCTAAGGTTTTGATGCCTAATAGATCCAAGCCTTTCTTAATGGTTTTGGCAGCAAGTAAGGCTAATTTTAAACGAGTTTCTTTAACACTTTCTTCTGCGTTCAAGATTGGGCAAGCTTCGTAGAAACTTGAGAACATACCCGCTAATTCAAATAGGTAGTTACACATGATATGAGGTTGACCTTCACGTGCCACCATTTGTACTGCTTCTTCAAATTGAAGTAATTTAGCCAATAGCGCTTTTTCTTTTTCATCAGTAATAGTGATGGTGCCAGTAAGCGTTGTTGGATCAATGCCAGCTTTGTTGAAGATAGAGGCGATACGAGTGTAAGCGTATTGCATATAAGGCGCTGTGTTACCTTCGAACGCCAACATGTTATCCCAATCAAAGATGTAGTCTGTGGTACGGTGCTTAGACAGATCTGAGTACTTCACTGCGGCCATTGCCACTGTGTTTGAAATCAACGCTTTTTCTTCTGCGCTCAATTCAGGATTTTTTTCTTCGATCAGTGTTGCTGCACGAACTTCTGCTTCATCAAGAAGATCAGCCAAACGAACGGTACCGCCAGCACGAGTCTTAAATGGACGACCATCTTTACCCAGCATCATACCGAATGCGTGGTGCTCTAGAGATACTTCTTCTGGCACATAGCCCGCTTTACGAACGATAGCCCAAGCTTGCATTAAGTGCTGGTGTTGACGTGAGTCAATGAAGTACAACGCACGATCGATGTTGAAATTGTCGTAACGGTATTTTGCACAAGCGATGTCTGTGGTGGTGTATAGGAAAGCACCGTCACGTTTTTGAACGATAACACCCATAGGGTCGCCATCTTTGGTTTTGTACTCATCGCTCATGACCACAACCGCACCGTCATTTTCAATCGCAATGCCACGATCTTTAAGATCGGCAACCACACCGGGTAGCATGAAGTTGTACATGGATTCGCCCATGATGTTGTCGTTGGTTAACGACACATTCAAGCGATCGTAGTTGCGTTGGTTTTGTACCATGGTGATATCAACCAACATTTTCCACATTTTTTGACAGTATTCGTCGCCGCCTTGCAGTTTCACTACGTAGCTACGTGCGCGCTCTGCGAACTCTGCATCTTCATCGTACAGTTTCTTTGAGTCACGGTAGAATGCTTCTAGATCGGAGAGTTCCAGATTTTCAGCTTCAACGCCCGTTTCTTTTTGAACACGCTCAAGGTTGGCAATCAACATACCAAATTGCGTACCCCAATCACCAAGGTGATTAGCGCGAATAACGTTGTGACCTAAGAACTCAAGCGTACGAACAACAGCATCACCAATGATAGTTGAACGCAAGTGACCAACGTGCATTTCTTTTGCAACGTTAGGAGCTGAGTAGTCGACAACGATCGTTTGTGGCGCTTCTTTTGTTACCGCTAAATCTTCGCTACTTAATGCGGCTTCTGCTTGTGAAGCGAGCCAGGCATTATTCAAATAGATATTGATAAAGCCGGGGCCTGCAATTTCTACTTTTTCGGCAATGCCTGCTAAATCCAAATTATCAATCACACGTTGTGCAAATTCACGAGGGTTCATGCCCAATTTTTTTGCAGCGCCCATGACACCGTTTGCTTGGTAATCGCCAAATTGTGCTTTTGCAGATTGACGGACAGCGGCAGGGGTACCAGCAGGTGCGCCTGCGGCTTCAAGAGCCAGAGAGACTTTATCGTTAAGTAGAGTTTGAATATTCACACGCTTATCCTTTTCTTTTTTTGACCGCTCAACCTAGCTGCACTGCAAAGGTGTTTAATGATTCAGGCACTAAGGAGTCTGTTTATGGTAGTGAGACCGTATGATGTAATTGTAATTAGATTTTCATATTATTTTATGATGAATATCGCTTGCAATTTTCAATGCAGTTACTTGAATACATCTTTATGATGGTTGACATAATACCCATAAATCCGACCTGTTTGGCAACCTGTAACTGTGATTATTTGCAAAAAAAAATTTGACCCGCCTTTGTCGATGATTTTCTGTGCAAACTTTGTTGCCATCAGGGCTTTTCGTTTATTTGGAAATCGTTCTTTATCGGAATTTGCTGGATATTTATTCAGTTAAATTGATTAAAATAACCAAGTGAGAATCTTATGTCATTAACATCTTCTTTGTTGCCAGAGTCATTATTAATAAAATTACCTGAATTTGAAAAAAAAATAATGTCATTAGCGACGGTACTTGGCATTGATTTATTGTCCTATCAAGTGGATCACATTGCGATTCGAGTGAATGAATGGAATCTTGCGGAGCAATCACATCAAGCATGGAAGGCGTATGGACAAGAATGGTCAAAGGCAGAAATTAACGGTCGCCCGATTGTGATCATTGGTTTTGAACAGCCTTTGGTCACTCAGTTGGGGGAGATTGAAGCCTTAGAGCTGCCTTATCCGAATCAAAAGCAATACCCAACCGAAGGATGGGAGCACATTGAAGTAGTAGTTCCTTGTGATGCAACAAAAATCACCACAACAGAAGAATTGAAGCAGCATTTATGGTCTGTTTTTCCAAGATTAAAGCAAGGGTGGGAAACTTTGGAGACCGATGGTATTAAGGTGAAAGCCAGTTCACCTTCTGGTGAGAATGAGCGTTTACCGAATCCTACTTATGCGTTTAAGAAAGATGGAGTATGCATCAAATTACATCCGTATTCGTTAAAGGCGGTATTAGAAAGCGAGCGTGCTTAGTCGGCTCGCTTACTGTGTTCAATACAGGGATGCATTTCCCTGTATTGAATTAATAGCAACAAGTTTGTTATTATAAAACAACCGTGCGATTACCGTGAACAAACACGCGATCATCCAAAATTAAGCCTAACGCTTTACTTAATACGGATTTCTCAACGTCACGACCTGCACGGGCCATATCAGTCGCACTGAATGTGTGATCAACAGGCAATACCGTTTGAGTAATGATTGGACCTTCGTCTAAATTGTTGGTTACAAAGTGTGCCGTTGCACCAATGATTTTAACGCCACGTTGATAAGCTTGATGATACGGTTTTGCGCCAATAAAGGCCGGTAAGAAGCTGTGATGAATATTAATTACACGGTGTGGGTAGGCTTCTACGAAAGCAGGGGTAAGAATGCGCATGTATTTTGCCAGAATAACGAAGTCAGGTTCGTACTGCTCAATGCAGTTCATCATCAATTCTTCGTGTTCTGCTCGTGTTAAGTTTTCGTGACCAATATGATGAAAGGGAATGCCAAACTTATCGGTTAATGCGGATAAATCGTCATAGTTACCAATCACTGCCGCGATTTCAACATCTAAGGTGCCATCGTAGGCTTTCATCAAAATGTCACCTAAGCAATGGGCTTCTTTGGTGACCATAATCACCACTTTTTTGCGTCCTTCGCCCACCAATTTACGGCGACTGCCTGTTGGTATCGCATGATCCAAATCCGCTAAAAAGGTTTCATCGTTGAAGATCCCTTCTAACTCAGTGCGCATGAAAAATTGACGATGCTCGTGATCCACAAATTCTTTATTTTGAACCACATTCAACTGATGTTTATGACAAATATTGGTGATTTTAGCAATAAGACCTAAATCATCAGGGCAATCGGTCAATAATGTTTTCTTTTGAGTATTATTTAGCATGGTATTCCTTGTTAAATGTTGTTGTCTGTGACTTAGCTTTATATGTACCGTGGATCATTCGATGGGTCAAAAAAATATCTTGTCTGATTGCAACAATTAATCATGGTTGTGTCTTGGGAACAGATGCATAATAACGGGTTCTTTGACGATAACGATCTGAGCGTATGATAGAGCAATTTTTCTCGTCTGATGGCGCATTAGCCAAAAGTATTTCCGGATTTCAACCTCGACAGCCCCAAATTGATATGGCCAAAGCCGTTTTTGAAGCCATTCATGAGCAGCAGCAATTGGTGGTGGAAGCGGGTACGGGAACCGGAAAAACGTTTGCGTATTTAGCGCCTGCTTTGTTAAGTGGCAAAAAATGCATCGTCAGTACGGGATCAAAAAACCTACAAGAACAACTCTATCATCGTGACTTGCCATTAATGATCTCAATATTGGGGTTTACAGGGCGAATTGCTTTATTGAAAGGGCGCAATAATTATTTGTGTTTAGAGCGTTTGAGCCGTCAAATGATGGAAAGCCATCAGACTGAAGCCCAATCAACATTATTAGCGCAATTAGTTCGAGTTCGTCAGTGGTCATCCATGACTAAAACCGGTGACCTCGGGGAATGTGAGGCCATCAGTGAAGATAACCCCGTTTGGGCAGAGGTAACCTCCACCAATGAAAGTTGTTTGGGGCGAGATTGTCCGGCGTTTGATGAATGTTTTGTCTTTAAAGCTCGCCGTAAAGCGATGGAAGCAGAATTGGTGATTGTGAATCATCACTTGTTTTTAGCCGATCTTGCACTCAAAGAAACAGGATATGGTGAATTAATTCCTCAAGCCGACGTGTTTATTTTTGATGAAGCCCATC
>CAMQZF010000132.1 GCA_947039525.1 uncultured Photobacterium sp.
GATGCCTCAATACGCTGTGATTTGGGTCTTTACCTTTGGTTTCAGTGCGGGTGGCGGTTTTATTCTTGGATTGTCCTTTATGGGTTTATGTACTGAGAATGCTCATCAGGCAGCGGCGTTATCAGGCATGGCGCAATGTCTTGGGTATTTATTAGCGGCAAGTGGTCCTATCTTGATTGGTTATTTACATGAAGTAACAGGTACTTGGCAAGTTGCTTTGATACTGTGTGCTGTTATGTCTGCGATTTGGGGATACTTTGCATTGATTGTAGGAAAAGGCACAGTAATTACAGCACCAGAAATGCAGTGATAGTTCACAATTAATGATTTAATAAGGTTAAAAACAAGGATGTTTGGATTTTTATTTTCAAGGAATACGCTTGATTTTACTTTGATATGAGCCTTAAAGGTTAAGATGATATTCATCTGATGAAGTCTATTTTATTTTTAATTACTTGTTTATTTCGTGATAAAAAAATGTAGGTATCATTATCATAACAACATGATGTTTTTGCGAATATAACGCAGTAAAATAAGTCGACGATGCCAATGCGTTTCTATCTGGATCGTCCAAATAAAAATGGCTTTCTCACAGATCATGATGTGCGAAATTGCAAAATTAAAAGTAAATGAATAAAGAGGTATGGTATGAACTTTCGTTGGGCTTTATCTGTTGTTGGTGTAAGTTTAGCGGCTTGTATGAGCACAAGTGCATGGGCTGGAACCAATACATTGACTGTGTATACTCAGCCAAATATTTCTTCTAAAGTCATTGAGACAGTCACACCAACCACGCCTTTAGTGACCATCTTTCAAAAAGATGGGTGGTCAAAAGTCGGTAATACACAAAATGGTGAAACAGGCTGGGTTCAATCTTCAAAATTAGCGGATCAAACACATCAAACCATTAAAACGTTGACGACAAAAGACGGCATTCAAACGGTAACCAAAGGGGTTGTCCATACGCCTCAAGGTGAAATGCAATATCAAATGACTCAGTTTCAGGGTAAGCCAATAAAATTGTCCGCTAAGCAAGAAAAAGCAGAGATGGTCCATTGGCAAGCGCAGCAAGAATCCATGCAAAAAAGTTTTGACCAAATGCAAACGAACATGATGAAACAAATGCAGCAGCAACAAGCCATGATGAATGCATTTTGGTCTGCGCCAGAAGTGAAAATAGAAAAAACAGACACAACGAAAAAGACTCATGAGTCTTAATAGCGATTCAATAGAGTGTAAAAAAAGCCGAATCTCTCGATTCGGCTTTTTTTTTGGAGTATGAGAGTGTTTTATTTAATGACACCCAATTCTTTTAACTTCATTTGTTGGTAACGAACGGCAGACGCTGGTGGATAGCCACTCTCATTCGTTTGGATCCAACGTTTGATACGAACCGCATCGCCCACAGGGGTCATTTTCCCTTGATTGTCTAAAATGGCCATGACGACTTTATCACCACCAATTTCAGTCACAATACCCAGACAATGACCAGCTATGTCTAACGTACCTGTTTTGCTAACAAAAATAGGCCATTCTTTAGTACGGACGATGGCATCGGTATTGGTGTAGCCTAATTTGTAATTTGGGTGCAAGAAATAAGCGGTATGCACGATGGTTTGCGTGTATTCACGGATTTTTGGGTATTTTAAAGCCGCTGCAAGCATGATCGCTACGTCATGTGCGGTCGATGTGTTTTTCGGATTTAAGCCTGAACTGCCGTAGAAGTGGGTATCTGTCATGCCTAATTGTTGTGCTTTTTCATTCATTTTCTGAACAAACACATTATAACCACCCGGATAAGCACAAGCTAATGCCGTTGCCGCAAAGTTTTCCGATGACATTAAGGCTATACGTAATGCTTCACCACGACTGATGGTGGAATTGACACGAACATTAGAATAGTAATCAAACATACGTTTACGAGCTTCAGGCGTAAAAGTAATCGGTTGATTTAATGATTGTTTGCCATCTAATACTATCATTGCCATCATCAACTTTGTTAATGAGGCAATCGGGACCTGTAAGTTCGCATTCTGTTTGTACAGAACCTTACCGGTTGTTAAGTCTTTAACGTATGCGCTGACCGCAGCAATGTGCAGATTTGCGGTATTTAATTTTTGCGCATTAATATGTGCGAACGCCGAAAAGCTGACGCTCAATAAAGAAAAGATTAGGAGGAGTGTTCTAAACACGAGCATGCCTATTTTTTTATGATTCATGGATGCGAAATAAGAAGGGGTATTGTTTGTTTTGCGTGAATAAAGGGCAAGTCAAGTTTGTGTTAATTCGGCATTTTTTTCATACAACTTTCAGTCTTTTTTATTATTTAAAATAAATCGTTCGGGATTTTATTATGATTGGTGTGATTTTATTTATTCATAATTTATAAGCGGTCTTTTTTTTATGGTTATTTTTCTCATAACCTAATATTTATTCTGTTCAATATAAGGATGATATTACGATTGAAATAGATAAAACAGATGCGCATATGATTTCATATTTGGTTGGTCTTCATTTTAACGTTAATTATCAGTGATCTTATTATTTTGATTTTAATCATAAAATAACATCGGGTGATTTATTTTTTATTAAAGATAGACACTATTAATAATGTAATAAATAATTATCTTTATACATCATGGATCGACTTGAACAATGCGTCTGAGTGACGTTAAAAATCTATCATCTATAGAACAATCAATGCCCTGAAATACAGTGGGAAGGAAAGGCAAAATGACGTTATCCATTGAATATATGATTAATCCGAATCCGGCTTTATTGAAGCAAGCTGAAGATTTATTAGATTCTCGAACGAACGTAAAAGACTTATTAGATCGAGAGGCATTTTCTCGTTCTTTTGTGGTCGTTATTGCGGTTCATGATAGCCGAGTGATTGCCGTTGCCAGCATTAAAGGTGG
This sequence comes from uncultured Photobacterium sp., assembly GCA_947039525.1. Classification (GTDB taxonomy): domain Bacteria; phylum Pseudomonadota; class Gammaproteobacteria; order Enterobacterales; family Vibrionaceae; genus Photobacterium. The sequence continues at coordinate 2,919 of CAMQZF010000132.1, forward strand.
GAATCATCCAACAGCCAAAGAATTGGGTTATTTAATGGTATCGCCAGATTTTCGTCGATTGGGCATTGCCGCTGCATTAACGAAATTACGCATGCAATACGCTGAAGATAATGGCTTGGATTTATTGTATTCCGTGATTAAAGATGCCAACCTGCCCTCTATTGCCAATATGGAAAAGCATGGATTCCAAAAATTTGGTTTATATCGCAGTATTTTTGGGAGTGGGCTGGCTTTTGCTTGGTATTTTTATCCATTGAACGAGGCCGTTGATAGCCATACGATTATGTGTACGTTAACGACAGGTCGAATATCTTGTGATCAGAAAGAATCTTCTCATGTCTGATTAATGCTCTTATATATCAATTATTTATTTTATTCATAAATCTGATTGGTCATCCTTGATATCTTATATTTATATTCTTATAAGGGCATTTTTTAGATCGCTTTTTTCAATATAGCGCCTTCATAGCCCTTTAAAATGAGGGTATTGCTGGCAGGACGTAAAGTGCCGTCATAGTTAACCCGTTGATAGGATTCAGGTAGCTTAATTTCGATGGCTTCAGCTTGAAAGAACTCATTATTTTTCATATTCTTATGTCCTCGATAGACCACCAGTCCTTGAGTGTATTGTCGAGCAATCACACCTTCTTTCGGTGTCATTCTAAATAAAGGGGCCCCCTCTAACCAAAACCACTGAGCTGGAATGATGGGAACATTATTCAGCAGATGAGAGGAACTGGGTATTTCATCATTATTCCGTATCCAATGGACAATTTTTTTATTGGGCGGCGGTAGGGTTGGTCTGCCAATATCAATTTTAAGCATTTCTGTTGGTTGATAGGCCATATTTTTAGGCACGCCAGCTTGGTACCAATTATGGGGTGTTGTGTTATTACTGCCATAGCGCCAAGTATGATTCCAGCTTTGATACCATGTTTGCTGGGGAATATTCAGTAAATAATACAGAGCCAATCCTGTTTCAATATCACTTTCCCAGACTTTTTGATTATGTACTTGATGAATAGACTGACCGTGTTTGGTTGTGTGCATAATCAAACTTTTGTCACCCGATTTTGCGAGAGCAAAATTGTCCCAATACTTTTGCAATCTCTGTAAGCCAATGGACGGGTAAATATAATGTTCTCGTAGCCAAATATCGATAACTTGTCGTAAAACTGGCGGCCAAGCTTTTTGTTTCCATAGGTTGAGTTCCGATATATTGGCGGCTAATTGGTAAGTTGGGTGCTGTTTTTTAAAGGCCTTAAAAAAGAGCGCCATATTTTCACCGTAAGCAATGGTTGCTTCTTGTGTCCCAGCCGTATACGCAGGCATTTCTAATATTTTTCCTCCGGATACAGGGGTGAATTGATTACTGCCTAATAGTTTTATCATGTCATCATTATAGGCACCACTGAATCCTTGTCGTTGCCAATCCCAATGATACCAATGCCCTAAACGTCGATATACCTTAGGGTGAGTTAAATTGGTGCGATACCAACATCCACCGGGCCAGTGATGACCAACAGGAATTAATCGTGACTGTTGGATAAAGCGAGCATTGGCGCGTTTATTGGGGCGTATTGCCCATTCTTTGGCACTGATGTAGCCATTATTATCGAGATCGTTTTTTGGATCCCAGCCAAGAATGGTCACAATGTCGTTTTTTTGGATTAAGTATGGCTGTAAATGGATTTTTTGTAAGGTATCTGATTGTGCCCAGGTAAGTTTCAATGCCCAAACTCGTAGCCCCATTTTGAGTTCGATTTGTCCTGTATCAAGAGATAAAGTGTTATCTTTGGCAATAAGAGAAGTAACGTGTGGCAGTTTAACTAAATGAGCTTGTTTCGTTGCCGCGGGCGTAAAGCCAACCGTAGCATCCCATTTAACGAATGTGGATTGCCAGCCATCGATGTGATTGTTTTTGCCTACTTTAGGGTATGTGACCGTGGGTGTGTGGGCACTGCCCAATTCAAAAGAGTGAAAAGGGTAAGATGAAAGAATAATAATTTCATCGCCAACGTCGAGTGATAAAGGTAATCGCGCCGTTTGATAATTGCCTTTTTTATTCAATACCAGATGAAAAATTTTCCCTTTTAGTAAATACGCTAATCCTGAACTGACAGTATTGGCTTGTAATTGCGTATCTTCAGCAAAATGTAAATAGTGGTCTTCGATATTATATTTGTGTTGGGTGGCTTGTCTGTCTAACCAAGCTTCTTTTTCTCTTGGGCGACAATCAAATTTTTGAACGTACATATACCCTAATGCTAAGGTTTTTTTGTTGAGTTCGGGAATTCGGTAACTGCCAAAAATAGCATCCGCATGTTTCGTTTCCCACAGCCGAACATCATCGGCATTTTTTTGTGAGAGTGGGATTTTAGGGGCTTCCCAATAACCGGGAATAACCCAAGCCGTGCCAGTGGATGGATAAACTTGTGCTACAGCGCTATTTGATACACTTAGATAAGGGAGTAATAATAGTGTAAAAGTGGCGATGCGTTTCATGAGATGTCCTTATCGTCAGTGAGATTTAACTCATAGGACAATTATGAACGAATGGCGATGAGCGTAGATCTTATGAATGAGAAAATGAAAAAAGCGGTCAAAATGACCGCTTTTATGCTGAAACTCAGTTTTATAAGGTAATGCGTTAGTGTACATGTCCATGTGAGATTTCATCTTCTGAAGCATCACGAACATCAAGGACTCGTACTTTAAACGTCAATGTTTTCCCAGCAAGTGGGTGGTTGGCATCAATGGTTGCTTGCTCATCTTGAATGTCAGTAATGACAACATGCACTTCGCCCTCGGGTCCTTGTGCGGTGAATGTCATACCAATTTCAAGGGTTTCGACGTCTTTAAACGCACTAACCGGCACGCTCTGTATCATCGCAGGATTGTGCTCACCATACGTATCTTGGGGTTCAATGATCGCTTCAAAATCATCCCCTACTTTTTTACCATTTAATGCTTTTTCTAATCCAGGAATAATATTGTTCGCACCATGTAAGTAGGCTAATGGTGTGCGACCTTCTGTCGTATCGACCACGGTTTGGGTTTCATCCATGACGGTGTAATCAATAGAGACTACCTTGTTTGCTTCAATCATTGCATCGTCCTTTCTTTATGATTGTGAGTGATCGTAAATTTTGGGTAGCGGTGTTTTTAGAGGGAGTATTTGCTATCAATGCCTGATGAATACCCCTACAGAAAGAATAACAAAGGTTGATTCTTCTCGTTTATCTATTTTAATGTTTCGTGAACATTCTCGTAACATTGGTGGTTAGTGTTCTGATTATATTGAAAAATGCGAACTTTATAGAGGAATGTAGGGATAAAATTTTACTGCGTAAGATTGTTGATGAGTTTACTCAGTAACTGGACTGCGTATAATGCGGGCCTCAGTGAAACGACAACCATTATCAGTAAGGACTCCAGTTTGAAGCTATTTGTCAAAGATCTCACCGTGATTGATGCCTCTTATTTGTGCGCGCAGCGTGGCATGGTGGGTGAAAGTTGGATTCTCGATGTTGTTATGTCGGGAGAGCTCAATGAGATGAGTATGGTGCTGGATTTTAGTCGTGTAAAAAAACAGATTAAACAGCTGGTGGATCAGTTTATTGATCACCGTCTTATTGTCCCACGCTCTTCATCGAATATGCGAATTTTCTCCAGTGAGATTACGGATTATTCGCGTGTTGACTTAACGTCTGATGAGCAATTTTTGCAACTGAATTGCCCAGATGAAGCCTTTTGTTTTATTGATTCTGAAACTGTGACGCTTGAATCCGTTACGGATTATGTCCAAGCTTTGTTGCTTAAACATTTGCCGAGCAACGTGAGTGGATTAGAGATTACCTTACGTCCCGAAAATATTGTCGGTGCGTTTTATCATTACAGCCATGGTTTGAAAAAACACGATGGCAATTGTCAGCGTATTGCACACGGTCATCGTTCTCCGATTGAGATTATGATTAATGGTGAACGCAATGCATCTATTGAGCACGCATGGGCGGAGCGTTGGACTGACATTTATTTGGGCAGTTTAGAAGATGTCTGTGCCGTGTCTGCGTTGAGTTTTTCCGCGGATGCTTGCGTTTCAGAGGAAAGCCATTGGGGATTTTGTTATCAAGCCCCACAAGGTATGTTTGAATTGATCATACCTAAAGCTCGCGTTGAAATGTTAGACACTGACACGACTGTCGAATTGTTGGCGGAATACATTGCAACGCAGATTAAGGAACAGCATAACGAAGCACAAGTATGTGTTGTGGCATATGAAGGCGTTGGTAAAGGGGCTCTTTTTGATTGCTAACGACATGCTACTTTCTTGAATAGCTATGTTTGTTTTTTCTTATTTAATGCATTGAATTTTTAAATGTTATTTTTTTAATGATAGGTTAAGTAAATAAGGTTTTTCATGCAGGAATGTCGCACGTTATAATCCCAGATCTCGATAGCGTTCTGGATACGATGTTCATGAAATGATCCGCGCGCCAGATGATTTTAAGGGCAAGTATGACAGAGAAAGAGATGATGTTAGAAGAGCCACTCAGCGTATTAGCTCGCCACAAAACCATTGAAGAAGCGGAGTTAATGCATCAGTTTCTTCAAGCTAGTGGTGTGGATGAGTTCGTTGAGTCTATGGATGCGGATGGATTATTAGCGCAAGCTAAACAATGGAAAGTGAGAGCAGCCTTAGCAGAGCCAGTGTTATCGGACGCACTTTTCTTTGAAGAAGAAAAATGCAAGAAAGAAGTGAAAGAGACATCAGAAAATACGGTTGAAGAACGAGCCATTGAACCAGACACATTAGTGCCAGTTAACGGTTTGCCTGATTGTTTAAGCGCCTTATTTTCTGTAAATACTGATGTAAATACTGATGTAAATACTGATGTAAATACTGATGTAAATACTGATGTAAAT
>CAMQZF010000133.1 GCA_947039525.1 uncultured Photobacterium sp.
GATAAGAATGAGATCTCGTCTAGTTAAAATAACGATAAGTTTTATATGGTTTTTAATTTATTAGAACTTACATTTCATTTGTGGTTTTATTCATATTAAGTTAATAAATAATCGTTATTTTTATATTGTTGTTTTTTCTTGATTTTTATTTTCATGATTTTTAATTCTTTGATTATTAATAAAATTTTAATTGTTGATCTTTGTCGGTTATTGGGTGTTATATGTATTTAATTTGTACTTAATTATTATAAATAGTAACTTTTCTGAAAATGGAAAATAGGATTTTGATTTTTACATTAAGGGTTTATTTTTATAAATGATTCTCATCTGATGAGAAATAGATTTTTTCTGAATTATTCAAAATAATGCATGGACAACAAGTTGAATAGTTATACACTAAATATGCCTTTGTAGGCATATTGGTTTTCTCTATTTTAATAAAATAAGTAAGGAGCAAAGATGTCATCTTTTTATGAATTCACTGCAGAGTCTATTAATAATCAACCGATAGAAATGAAAGAGTTTGAAGGAAAAGTGATTTTGGTTGTGAATACAGCAAGCCGTTGTGGTTTTAGTGAGCAATATCTTGGGTTAGAAAAATTATACCAAGAGCATAAAGATAAAGGACTCGTTATTTTGGGTTTTCCGTGTAACCAATTTGGTCATCAAGAGCCTGATAATAATGAAGAGATAGCCAATGCCTGCCAGCGTAATTATGGCGTTTCTTTTCCGTTATTTAGTAAATCGGATGTGAAAGGAAAAGAAGCCTTACCTCTTTTTGATTATTTAACTCATGCATTACCTGGCATGTTAGGAAAGAGTATCAAATGGAATTTCACTAAGTTTTTAATTAATCGTGATGGCCAGCCTATTAAGCGTTACGCACCCAATTGCTTGCCTGAACATTTAGAATCGGATTTAGTGTCTGTTTTAGATAAAAACTCACTGAAGGCAGAGTGAAAAAGAAACTGGATCGTTGAAATAAAATGGCGATGAAAAAGTTTTATTTGCTTTTGATTTCTTCATATTGATATTCTTATATATGTAAATATAAGAATAAAATTTGAAAGGAAATAAAATGACTCATGCAATTCTTGATGATCTAGAGTGGCGTTACACCACGAAAAAATACGATGCAAATAAAAAAGTATCGCAAGCTGATTTAGCGATATTGTTAGAAGCACTGCGTTTATCGGCATCTTCAATTAATTCACAACCATGGAAATTTATCGTATTAGAAAGCGATGAAGCTAAGCTGCGAATGCATAAAACATTTATTAATAAATACGCTTTTAATCAGCCACATGTCTTAGATGCAAGCCATGTGATTCTGTTTGCACATAATCCTCATTATGATCGTGAGCATTATGAAGCAGTTGTTGATAAAGGCATTGCAGATAAGCGAACTCCATTGGAAAAGAAAGAGTCGGCTTTCGCGGCTTTTCATTTTGCAGAGTTAAATACGGATGAAGAGGGTTCAACAGAGTCATGGACCAAAGCACAAACGTATTTGGCACTGGGTAATGCTTTGCACGTGTTGGCTCGCTTGAAAATTGACTCAACAACAATGGAAGGCATTGATGTTGATTTGGTTGAGACCGAGTTTTCAAAAGAATTAGACGGTCATCATTGTCATGTTGCATTGGCGATTGGTTATCGAAAAGAGGACGCGGATTACAATTGTGCGTTATCCAAATCACGCTTACCGATGGATGCGGTGATTACAACATTGTAATTGATTGTTGTGATTGAAATAAGCAAACAGAGCCTGATCTAACACTCTGTTTGCTTAAATAACATTCTTTTTTTTATTTTTTACTGCTTTATTGTTTTCAAGTGTCATTTAATACTTGTCAATACCGCTCATGTGCCTCTATTATTTCATCGATTTCACTTTTTTGAGAATGAATGCTTGATACCGTATATGAAACGCTTATGGGTGTGCGTATTCCTTGCCATGGCAGTTTTTGTCAGTGCGAGTGGTATGTTTTCATCTGTGATCTCGTCATATTCCCCGATAGCATCTGTTTCCAATGTTGTGTCATCGTGTCATTCAGACTTCTCTTCGGTGGTATTACCCCTTTCTCATGTGCCCAATTCGCTACCTATGTTTCATTTAGCTATTTGGGGGGTATTAAACCATTTTGAGATTCAAAATAAGATGGGAATGGATTTGTTAGAAAGCCATTTTTCATCGAAAACAAGCGATGTATATCAAGAAAGTGGCGGTTTTCTGCATGAGTTTGATCAACGATTGCCGTTGTATCAATTCATTTTTGAATGGTCGGCCATTCCAATTCCATTATTACAACGTGGTTATCAAAGCTCGTTTTCACCGATTTTGGATTGGGTCTTGCACATTGTTTCGTCCTCTCGACTCGCCGGATGGAAAGAGAGCAATCTCTTATACGTTAGTCATCAATATTCTGCTTAATACTTCTAGCTAACTGACGTGATCATGGCTTTAGGTCATCCACATTAATGTGGAATTGCCTTCGAAATGATGACGAATGAGTTATATTTTATTCTATGTATTTTCCATATTTAATGATTAACGTTCAGTTTTTATGACGTTGAGTGGCTGTTGATGAACAGTCAAATTTTTAATTAACAACTCCTTTTATGGTTATCTACTGATAAGGTGGAGTGGCGTTTTTATAATGAAAAAACGAAGTAGTCAGAAGATGTTAAACCACTATGCAGCATGGAAATATGTGCTGTTAGCTGTGGTTATTATCGTTATGTTATTCAGTGCAATCCCCACTTTATTTGGTGAGAATGCAGCCGTGCAAATTGGACCCAATTCCGGCACGGTACCAACGCCTGTGGTATTACAGCAAAAGCTGGAAGCGGCTGGCATCAATGTAATGAGCATTGTTCAAGATTCAAATAAAACCATTGTGACAGTGCAAAAACAAGATCAACAAAACGAAGCGAAAGCGGTTTTGTCGAAGTTAGTGGGCAATAGTGAAGGTTTAACCTTAGCATTAGAGCCAGCTGCACCGACTTGGTTATTGAACATGGGTTTTGAGCCAATTAAATTAGGTCTGGATTTACGTGGTGGCGTCCAATTTTTATTAGACGTAGACGTTAAAGAAGTTTTCAAATCACACTCTCAGCAGTTGGTTGAAGACTTACGTCATTACGTGCGTCAGAACAACATGTTTGGATCGGTGGTAACTCAGGATGGCAATACTAAGATTATGTTGGCCTTGCCAAATGCCTCTGACAATACACAGATTCGTCAGTTTATCAGTAAGAACTACCCAAATTGGCAAGCCACTAATGGGGCGAGTAATGGTTTAGAGTTAGGACTTTCTCCACAAGAGCAAGAAAAAATCCGTACTCAAACCGTACAGCAAAACTTGCAAACAATGCGTACTCGTATTGAAGAGTTGGGTATTACGGAAGCTTCTGTTCAGCGTCAAGGTGAAAACCGTATTCGTATTGAACTGCCTGGTGTGCAGAACCCAGCAGCGGCTAAGCACGTTATTGGTGCGACAGCGAGCTTGGCGTTTTACCCAGTTGTTCAAGAAGGTACTGGCAGCAGCATGATCTTGTTGAACAAAGAAGGTCAACCTGTTCGTGTGGCACGTCGTCCGGTTTTGGATGGCTCTCATATCATTGATGCGGGCGCGAGCATGGGTCAAAATGGTTTACCTGAAGTGAGCATCACATTGGATGGTTCTGGTGGTCGTTTGATGTCTGAGTTTACCCGTACGAACGTGGGTAAACCAATGGCGACGGCTTACAGTCAATACAGCCGTAACAGTAAGAATCAAATGGTACAAACCACACAAATTATCAGTGTGGCTACCATTCAGTCTCAATTGGGTTCTCGCTTCCAGATCAGCGGACTGGGCAGTGTTCAAAAAGCCCAACAATTGGCTTTGTTGTTGCGTGCGGGTTCATTAACAGCACCAGTAACCATTGTGGCAGAAAAAACTATCGGTCCGACACTGGGTGCGGAAAACATTCATAACGGTTTTGCTGCATTAGCATTAGGTTTGATCATTACGTTGACGTTCATGATCTTATGGTACCGTCGTTTAGGTTGGATCGCAGGCTTAGCATTGATGACAAATATGATCATTTTGTTTGGTCTATTAGCCATGATTCCGGGAGCTGTGTTAACTCTACCGGGTATTGCTGGTCTGGTACTTACCGTTGGTATGGCGGTAGATACCAACGTACTTATCTTTGAACGTATCCGCGATAAGATGAAAGAAGGGCGCAGTTTGGCTCAATCTATTGATCGTGGTTTTGCGAGTGCGGTAGGTACGATTTTTGATGCGAACTTTACGACTTTGATTGTGGCGTTTGTCTTGTACTCTATTGGTAATGGTCCAATTCAAGGTTTTGCGTTGACATTAGGTTTGGGTATTTTGACCAGTATGTTCTCGGGTATTTTTGCTTCTCGTGCCCTGATCAACTTGGTTTGGGGGCGTGATTCACGCCGAGACGTTAGGATTTAATGTCATGATAATTAATATGAAAAACGGCACAAAATGGCGCTATTTTACCGGTGCAGTATCGGTCGGTTTGATGGTGATCTCAATCGCTTTAGTCTGCATTAAAGGCTTAAACTGGGGGTTGGATTTTACTGGTGGAGTGGTGAGTGAAATTGAAATTTCACAAACGATTACTGCTGCACAAATGCGTCCAGTCTTAGATAAGGCAATGGAGCAACCTGTAACGGTGATTTCCGCGAGTACGCCGGGTCGTTGGATCTTACGTTATGCTGTGCCGAAGAAAGATCATACTTATGAAGCTTTAGGCGACATTTTGTCACCATTAGGCACAAAGGTTGAGGTGTTAAACACCAGCTTAGTGGGGCCTCAAGTGGGCGAACAACTGAAGCACCAAGGTTCTTTAGCGCTGGTTGTGGCTATTCTATGTATTATGGGCTACTTAAGTTTCCGTTTTGAGTGGCGTTTAGCTCTAGGTTCTTTGTTCGCTTTGTTGCACGATGTGGTCTTGGTATTGGGTTTCTTTGCTCTATCACAGATGGAGTTCAATTTGACGGTTTTCGCGGCTATTCTGGCGATATTGGGTTATTCATTGAATGACTCCATCATTATCGCTGACCGTATTCGTGAAGTGTTAATTGCCAAGCCTAAATGGAAAGTGCAAGACATTAATAACGAAGCCATTGCGGAAACCTTCTCTCGTACTATGGTGACATCAGGCACGACGTTAATGACGATCAGTGCATTATGGATCATGGGGGGCTCATCGCTGCGTGGCTTTGCGATTGCGATGTTCATTGGGGTCCTGAGCGGAACTTGGTCTTCGATTTCCATTGGTACGTTATTACCAGAAGCCTTTGGATTAAAGCCTGAGCATTATATGCCAAAAGCGGTAAGTGAAGAGCCGTAATCCCGGCATCATTTATTGAATCAAAACAAGGTCACTCCGGTGACCTTGTTTTATTGATATCAAATTTTAATTGAGGAGAAAATATTTATGGATCCTTTGGATTTGATTATGGAATTATTAGATGCAGGTTGTTGGCTTATTCGTAAAGGCGAAGGGCGAAATAATTTGTATTTTTCACCGATTACCAATACGTCTTTTACCATCCCAACACTAAAAATGTCATTACCAACTCAAACCGTAAAAATGATTCGTTTATCAGCAGGATTACAATAAATTGGGTAGTTTGAATAGGAGCCAAGAATGATATTTTCAATTGGGGTTGAAATGCCTAAATATGAACATGAGTGTTACGGTATTGTTATTCCTGCACTGTGTGTGAATAATTATTGTTGTTGTACGGCTTCTATGGATATTGCTACGATTGAGTCGAGTGCCATTGATGCTATTTATTGTATTTTAGATACGATGTTAAGTGATAATGTGGATATTTTTACTTTATCGGATCGTGGTGTACTGCAATACAGGCGTGATGAAGATTATCGTTATTGTGATAAATGGATCAAGATAGATGTTGATTTAACAATGTATTTATCAAAACCACGTAATTTGATGATTGATAATTTTATTAAAAGTTATTGAATCAGAAAATATGTATTTTATTGAAGTTCAGCTTCAATTCATCTAATTTTTATATTAATGCCAAAGGACGGCGTTAATTTTTATATTGAGCAAGGTACATTAACCTCACTTTTTATTTTAAAAACGGTTCAGTCGTTTGTTTTTCATTCTTATTTAATTATAGGATTGAAATCGTTTTGATATTCTTTTTTATAAGACAATAAACATGACTATTTCACGCTTGATGTGCACTCGTTTACTTCCTCTTGCCGCCGTTGTTTTATGCAGTTTCCCTGTTTACGCTCAATCACTATTAAATGAAACACAAACATTGGCAACACAAGGGAATGCTCACGCCCAATTTGATTTAGCGATTCATTACGAACAAGGTAATGGAGTTCCCCGTAATATAAACGATGCTATTGATTGGTTTACAAAAGCCGCCGATCAAGGTGATGCTCGTTCTCAATACAATTTGGGTGTTTTGGCTCAAAATGGCAATGGAATGCCCAAAAATTTGGGCGTCGCTGCAAAATGGTACTTACAAGCGGCAAAAGCAGGTAATGCAGATGCACAATTTTCTTTAGGGGTATTGTACCTTGAGGGAATGGGGGTGATGCAAAATAATCAACAAGCGGCTCATTGGTTTTCTTTATCGGCAGCACAAGGGCATATTCGAGCTGAATATAATCTTGGTTATATGTATGAAAATGGATTGGGTGTTAATCAAAGTAATACGCTATCGGCAAAGTGGTATTTAAAAGCAGCACAGGATGGTGATGCTGGGGCACAAAATAATCTTGCGTATTATTACGAACAAGGAATTGGTATTAAGCAGGACTTAGCTCAAGCAGCACAGTGGTATCTTTCTGCAGCGAAGCAAGGCAATGTGAGTGCTCAATATAATATTGGGGTTATGTATGCCGAAGGCTTGGGCTTAAAAGCCAATAATCTACAATCGGTATTTTGGTTACAGCAAGCTGCAACGGCAGGAAATGCCAATGCTCAATATCGTTTAGGTCGTATGTATACGGATGGGCGTGGCGTAGCTCAAAATCAGGCTACGGCTTTGTCTTGGTATTTAAAAGCAGCAAGACAAGGGGATGCCAAAGCACAATATAATTTGGGTATCATGTATTATAACGGGCTGGGTGTGACGCAAGATTATCAACAAGCCGCAAATTGGTACACTAAAGCAGCACAGCAAGGGCATGCTCAAGCACAAGCCAGTTTGGCTGGATTGTATTTGAATGGATTGGGTGTATTGCAAAGCAACCAGCTTGCGTATGTTTGGTATGATTTATCGGTAGAGAGTGGTAATGCTGGTGCCATTGCGAATAAAGATAGCCTTGTGCAACAAATGACGCCGAATGAACTTACTCAAGCCAAGCAATTATCGACAAGATACTTCGCTCAATATCAATAATTGTTGGGCTTGATATAAAGAGATGTACTTTAGTGCCACAGCGATGTTACAGCATGTGAACACGCTGCTGGCACAATTTTTTATTCTAATTTATTTATTAGAAGTGATGTGTGTTTTATTCTTTTTCTGGTAATCGCCACTCAGTCAAACGTTGTGAACAATGGGCATGAGCATCGGGTGATATATCTGATCCTGAAAAATTACGTTGGCAATTTTTTGCTGCAATTAAGGTGGATCCTGAACCAAAAAAAGGATCAACGATTAATTCACCTTGCTGTGAGCTTTGCTCAATGAGCACTTCTAATAAAGGCACTGGTTTTTCTGTCGGATAACCTCGCCATACGCGTTTGTAACTGAGTACATCTGGAATACTGAAATTATTCAGTTTTCGTTTTCCCTTTTCAAAAAATAAAAT
>CAMQZF010000134.1 GCA_947039525.1 uncultured Photobacterium sp.
GCACACGAATTACCGAACATGGGTGGCGGTTTTCAGAAGAATTTCCAAGAGTTACAAACACTAGCTAGTAACCAAAAAGCAGCAGAAAATATACTTTATTCCCTTGGAGAAAAAGATTTATATGCACAATCTGATGCAAATTCAAAATCTAATGGTAAGCTACTGCCTGCATCCAAAGTCACGGTTATTGAGCGTCAAAATGAGATGCTCAAGGTCAATATTGAAGGTTGGTTAGAAAAGTCGGGCAAAGGGCGCGTAATGACGGAATACATGGGTAAGCGCGTATTCAAAGCCACCATTCGTGATGATGTCAAAGCGACAGAGAAAATCCTCAAAGAAGAAACCGACCCAACCACCAATATTGTTTGGCAACAGATCTCGGTTACCGCATGGATCACCTCAACAGACATGCTCACCAGTGTTCAACCTATTTGGGGCTATGCAAAGGATATGTATGGCGCAACCTGTAATGCGTGCCATGCCGCGCCGGATCCAAGCCATTACAGTGCGAATGGTTGGATTTCTGGGCTTAATGCCATGAGTGCTTACTACCGACTGGATAAGACGGAAGAACGCACCTTATTGAAATATTTGCAAAACCATGGCAACGACACCGCAAATGCGGGTGCACATTAATCTTTATCTCAGGCGAGAGCAATCTCGCCTTTATTTATGAAGGATAAACACTCTATGGCGACAAAAATTTTCAATGCCGGTGTTTCACGCCGTCGATTCCTTTCAGGATTAGTGGCGACCAGTGCCGCAACGGTCATTGGTAGCAGTTTACTGGCACCAAAGAAAGCCATGGCAGCCACTGAAAAAAATCAGAATGACTTTTCTGGTTCCGTTTTGTGTGCCTCGCACTGGGGCGCGTTCCGTGCACGCGTTGAAAATGGCATTTGGATTGAAACCACGCCTTTTGAAAAAGACCCTTACCCAAGCGCAATGCTTGCGGGTACCCGTGAAGTGGTTTATAACCCCGCTCGTGTAAAATACCCAATGGTTCGCATTGACTGGTTAAAGCAAGGTTACAAATCCGATACTCGCCAACGTGGTGATAACCGTTTTGTCCGCGTGCCATGGTCTCAAGCACTCGACTTCTTCTATTACGAAATGGAGCGTGTACAAAATACGTTCGGTCCGAGTGCCTTATATGCAGGTCATTCTGGTTGGCAGTCAGTTGGTAAATTGCATTCAGCCAGTACCATGATGATGCGTGCCATTGGTCTTCACGGTAAATTCCTAGCCAAAGCGGGTGACTATTCAACGGGTGCTGCACAAGTTGTACTTCCTTATGTTGCAGGTGCAATGGAAGTGTATGAGCAACAAACATCTTGGCCTTTGGTGCTTGAGCACTCTAAAACCATCGTCATTTGGGGTTCAGATCCAGTTAAAAACCTACAAGTGGGTTGGTTAGTCCCTGATCACAGTGTTTACGGCTACTACAAAGAATTGGCTGAGAAAGTTAAAAATAAAGAAATCAAAGTCATTTACATTGACCCTATCGTCAGCGAAACACAAAAAATGGTCGGTGGTGAGCAGATTAAGGTAAATCCGCAAACGGATATGCCAATGATGCTGGCATTAGCTCATACCCTTTATACTGAAAAATTATGCGATGACGCTTTCTTAAAAGATTACACCACAGGTTTTGATAAGTTTTTACCTTACTTATTGGGTAGAACAGACGGTGTTGAAAAAACACCAGAATGGGCAGCAAAAATCACAGGGATTGATGCACAAACCATTCGTGAATTGGCTCGCACCATGGCAAGTGGTCGCACGCAAATCATCGCGGGTTGGTGTTTACAACGAATGCAACACGGTGAGCAATACGCATGGATGATCATGGTATTGGCTTGTATGCTGGGTCAAGTTGGTTTACCAGGCGGTGGCTTTGGTTTTGGTTGGCACTATAACGATGCTGGTACCATCACATCAGCAGGCCCGTTAATGTCTGGCTTCAGCGGTGTGACGGGCATGAAACCGATTCATGAAGGCTCGTATAATGGCTTTGCCAGTTACATTCCTGTGGCTCGTTTTACCGACTGTATCAGCAATCCAGGTAAAGTGATTCAATGGAATGGTCACGAAATCAAATATCCTCACATGAAGATGGCTATTTTCTGTGGCAACAACCCATTCCACCATCAGCAAGATCGCAACAAAATGATCAAAGCGTGGCGTAACTTAGAAACCGTGATCAGTGTCGATCACCAATGGACAGCGACATGTCGTTTTGCGGATATTGTTCTGCCTGCCACAACCAGCTATGAGCGTGATGACGTTGAACAATTTGGTAACCACTCAAACAAAGGCATTATTGCCATGTACAAAGTGGTTGAGCCGATGTTCGACTCGAAAGATGACTTCGATATATTCCGTGAATTATGTACGCGTTATAAGCGTGATGTAGCCTTTACCGATGGTAAGACCAAGGCTGAGTGGATTGAACATATCTATAACGGTGCTCGCTTGCAAGGTCGTGGTATAGGTGTTCGTATGCCGAACTTCAAGAAATTCTGGGAAGATGAAAGCTATGTGGAATTCCCAGCAGGTAAACCTTGGATACGTCATGCCGCTTTCCGTAAAGAACCGGATCTTGAACCACTAGGTACAGCATCCGGTTTATTTGAGATCTACTGTCAAACCATTGCCAATATGGGCTATGACGACTGTCAAGGTCACCCAATGTGGTTTGAAAAAGCCGAGCGTAGCCACGGTGGACCTCATTCCAATAAGTATCCCTTGCACTTACAAAGCTGTCACCCAAATAACCGCCTACACTCACAGTTGTGTTCATCCACTGATTACCGTGGTACATGGGCCGTTAATCAACGCGAACCCTTCTATGTTAGTAAAGTCGATGCGCAAGCACGAGGGGTTAAGTCTGGTGATCTTGTTCGAATCTGGAATGATCGTGGCGAGGTTCTGGCTGGTGCGGTTGTTAGTGACGATTACATGCCTGGCGTTTGTCGTTTACACGAAGGCGCATGGTACAGCCCATTAAAAGGTGGCGAAGTGGGTACCATTTGTACATTTGGTGATCCGAACGTTCTAACCATGGATATCGGTACGTCTAAATTGGCGCAAGCGACCTCAGCTCACACAGCCCTAGTCAATTTTGAAAAGTACCGTGGGCATGCACCAAATCCAACAGGATTTAATGGTCCTAAAGAAATCACGGACATCAATCCATTATTCCCTGCGATGGATAAAAAATAACGAAGTAATCACCATATAAATGGTTCGTTACTTATTCAATGGGGGTAGGGCTTCCCTACCCCCATTTTTATTCCATCATTCATTTAGGAAGGCATATTGTTAAAATACCGATCTCCCTAAATTCAGTCTTCACGACATCCTATTTACATTTGTGGTTTTTCGGAGTTACCCAATGCAAGATGATTTAATGAGCTTTCATGAACAGCGTGCAGAAATCTACTGGTGGTTATCCACATTATTTGCCAAAGAGTTAACCCAAGATGATCTTAACGCCTATCAAAGCCCAGAGATTCACGCATTTTTAACGGCATTATCAGAAGCACCTGAACTGAAACAATCCATTTCAGCTTTTCAAGCATCCTTGGCCGCCTTATCGTTACGCCCTGATGCACAATTGGAGTTAGCCGCCGATTTTTGTGGCCTATTTTTAGGCGATCCCAAAGTTGGCGCGCTACCTTATGCTTCATTATACGTAGGTGAAACGGGCTGCTTAAACGATAAGCCAGCACAAGACATGAAATTATGGATGCAAAAATACGACATCGTTCAGCGCCATGAATTTAACGAACCGTCGGATCATCTTGCTGTTGAATTGGATTTTATGGGCAATCTCATTTTAAACATCCAAACCAGAACAACACAAACCGATCAAGAAGCCGACTTACAAGAACAGCAAACATTTTTACAAACAATGTTACTAAATTGGATCCCAAGCTTTCAACAAAGTTGCCATCAACATGACCCTTTCGGTTTCTATAATGCCGCCGCGAATGTCTTAGTGGCTTTCATCCAATTAGATAACTTGTTTTTAAAAGGCGAATAATTTATAGCGGAGCAATCATTATTTGATTGTTCCACTTATTTAACTGCACATATTGAACTCATCACTTTTTCAATATGACCATCAAAAACATCCAAAAGGGATCATGCTTCAAAATACCGAATAAATCCTTATAAAGGATACGGTTTTTGAGCTTTATTCTTGCTTTTTTTCGATGTTATTTTAGAGTAAACCTCTTTTAAATTTTAGAAGTATCAATTAATAACGCATGAAGAAAAGGAAACTTGTCTCCTCATTGAGCAAAGCGGTCATCATCGCTGGCAGTCTGTTTTTCACACCACAAGATTCCCAATCAATGAGTGATGCATTTTTCATTACTGATAATACAAAACAGCAGTCAATAAAAGCGGATACTGCGACTCCAGATTTACAATCAATTTATCGAATTTCTCGTACTGCAGTACGTGATGCCAAGACTCAGTTAGATTTATGGCAAAAAGCACATCAACACAGGACACGAACAGTAAAACAGCAAGCACTCATTGCTCGAATTCAATTTAATATTGCTATCGCACAAGAGCAATATGATGATGCAAAATACATCATTCACCAATTGCAAAAAGACAAAATATCCCCCATTTTATTGCAAGGTGAGGCTATATTCATGCAAGCTTGGCTTGCTTTTTATCAAGGACATTACAATAAATCGGATCAATATTTAAACATATTACAGCCAATGGCAAATATCATTCAATCATCTGATCTATTGTTACGCTATAACAATTTAAAAGGGTTAATTCTCTTAATCAACCAATCTTATCGTGCTGCTTTTCTTCACTTTCAGTCAGCGTTAACCCACCACACTCAACAAACGACGGAAGGGCTTGCGTTTAAACTGCGGATATTATCGAACTTATCGCTTTTAGAAATAGAATTAAATAATAAGAAAGACGCCTTAACACACATACAAACAGCATTATCTTTATATGAGCAACATGAATTAAATGACACACTGTTATTAACCTTGCTCTACACTAATTTTTTTAAAATTCAACCAGAAGGCAATGTACAATTAGCATGGTTAGAAAAAGTGGAAAAAAATAATCAACAACTGCAAGATACTCCCTTATCTTTAGCGATTTTATTAAATCGAGCGACTTATTTCCGTCACTTAAAGAAATGGGATCAAGCCCAAGACATCGAACAACAATGCATTAATGAAGCAAAAGAAAGTAAACTCACCTCTTATCTAGCCAGCTGCCAATACAGTTATTTAGAAACCTTACTTGCGCAAAATAATACAACAAAAGCATTAGAGGTTGCGTATCAGATCATTCAGCAGCCCATTGATAATAATATTGTTCGTCAAATCAACACACAGACATTAGAACAATTAAGCCAGATTCATGCATTGCGTAAAGAGTATGATAAAGCGCTTGATACCTTTAAGCAGCATCACGAACACTCTATTTTGGCGATTCAGGATGCTCGACAAAAAAAATTAAACCAATTAAAAGATCAGTTCTCGTTTGATACAGAACAAAATCAATTGGCGTTACTGGCAGCCGAACACAAAGTGGCTCTGTTACAAATTAGCCAGCAAAAACTGCGAAATAATGTTAATGGATTAATTTCATTCTTTTTATTAAGTTCGTTGATTTACTTTTATCGTCAACATCGCCGTACCTTTTCACAAAATGAAGCCTTATTAAAAAGCAATGAGCATTTGTATCGCCAATCTCATCAAGACCCTTTAACTGGACTAAAAAACAGACGATATTTTGATAAGAAAATTAAGTCGATGACCAAATACCATCCCGACCAATTTTGCAGCTTAGCCATGATCGATTTGGATCACTTTAAACAAATCAATGATCAATATGGGCACGACGTTGGCGATCAAGTATTAAAAGAATTCGCTCAACGCTTACAAGCTTATTTACCTCAACATAATGAATTGATTCGTTGGGGCGGTGAGGAATTTTGCGTCTTATTTTTCCATCATTCGCCACAAGACGCTTTACAAGTCGAATCATTATTAACAGAGCTTAATCATCATATTGCTCAACACCCTTTTATTATTGAAATACGTCATGAAGTGCTGCCATTATCAGTAACCATTTCTATTGGTACCGTCATTGGCATTCCCTGTTCAAAGCTATCAACAGCCTTAAGCACCTGTTTAACACAAGCCGATGATCAGTTATATAAAGCCAAATCCTCTGGACGAAACCAAAACCATAGTCTTAATTTCCTTTCTCTCTAATGCAAAAAAGCCCACCAATTGGTGGGCTTTTTGTTTTGTGATGTCACTTAGTGATTCTTTTTAATTTCAGTGGCAATTGGGTCAGCTAAAGCGCCCATGATGACCTGCATGTTCTTCTTACCTAAGTGAACAATGCCTTTTGAACCAAGTTGCTTCAAGCGAGCTTCATCAACCAGAGACTTATCAACTACGCCTAAACGTAAACGAGTGATACAAGCACCAATGTCAGTCAAGTTATCGAAACCACCAAGGGCTTCTAATACATTCTTAGAAAGCTCTTCGATGCTGCCTTTACCTTCGACTTTCTTACCTGCTTCATCGCCAGTCACTTTCGCTTCATAAACCGCTTTTAAATGCGCGCTTGAATCAAGCGTTTTCATTTCAGTCGCAATAGGATCGGCTAACGCACCCATGATGACTTGCATGTTTTTCTCACCTAAGTGAACAACGCCTTTTGCGCCAAGTTCTTTCAAGCGAGCTTCGTCAACCAAAGACTTATCAGCCACACCCAAACGTAGACGAGTAATACAAGCACCAATGTCTGTTAAGTTATCTTTACCACCTAAAGCCGCCAATACATCGATAGTTAACGTATGGATATCTTGGTCTTTCGTTTGAGCTTGAGCAGCGTCTTCTCTATTACTGTAATCTTCACCATCATTATCACGTCCTGGAGTAGGCAAGTTCATCGCCTTGATCACAACATAGAACAATGAAGTGTAAATCGTAAAGAAGATAGCAATCATTGGAATTAACCAAGATGAATGACGTGCTGCTGGCGCATTAAAGTTCAAGACAAAGTCAATCAAACCGGCAGAGAAACCAAACCCTAGGTGAATGCCTAAATAGTTACAGACGGCCATCGACACACCCGTTAAGAAGGCGTGTAACACGTAAAGTACGGGCGCGATGAACATGAACATGAATTCTGTTGGTTCAGTTACACCACACACGAAAGAGGTCATAGCTACACCCAGTAACATACCACCAACGTATTTACGGTTTTTCTTAGGTGCAGCAAGGTACATTGCGAAACACGCACCAGGAAGACCACCCATCATGATAGGGAAGAAGCCCGTAGTGAACATACCCGCATGAGGTGAGCCAGCAAAGAACATTGGGATATCACCGTGAACGGTAATATGCGTGATTGGGTTCGTGTAACTGCCGATAACAAACCAAGCTAACGAGTTCATTACTTGGTGTAAACCGGTTGGAATCAATAAACGGTTGAAGAAGCCAAACAAGAACGAACCTGTTGTACCGTGAGCAATCATCCACTCACCGGCAACAGTAATACCTTCTTGTACATAAGGCCAGCCGTAACCAAAAATAAACGCGATGCCCAACATCACGAACGCGGTCATAATTGGAACGAAACGCTTACCACCAAAGAACGCTAAGAATTCAGGCATCTTAATGGTGTGGAAAC
>CAMQZF010000135.1 GCA_947039525.1 uncultured Photobacterium sp.
ATCGTGGTTTGGTGATGATGCTCAGCTTTTTTTAGTCGAGGGCCGGGGATTGCTTAGGCAGGCGAACAATTCCTCACATCAAAAAGATGCATAAATAAAAAAGGGAGCGGTATGCTCCCTTTTTCAATGTGTTTTGTTTATTCCATTTCAACCGGTTTAATATTTTCTGATGGGTAGCAGCCAAGAACTTTAATGAATTGGGTACATTGGATCAGCTGTTCTAAGGCTTCTTGCATTTTATCTGATTGTAAATTGGCGTCGATATCCAAATAAAACATTTCTTCCCATGGGTTTCCTAATATAGGGCGAGACTCTAACTTACTCATGTTGAGCCCTAAATTTCTTAATACGAGTAAACATTCGACTAATGCCCCAGCTTTTTGAATCGTAGACATAATCAGTGTGGTTTTCGCCGGAATTAACGCGGTGACTTTGACCGCTTTTCTGGCGACGATAATGAATCGAGTATGATTTTCTGCTTGATTAGCAATATGGGTTTTTAACGCGGTTAACCCGTAGAGTTTCCCACTTTCTGAATGCCCAATGGCAGCGATATCATCACGTTGTAAGTCTGCAATAATTTCCATCGCAGCTGCCGTGCTTGAACAATATTCTTGTTGAATGTTACCTAAAGAGTGGACAAATTCACTGCACTGTTGATGAGGTTGAGAATGAGAATAGAGGGTGGTTATTTTCTCTAATTGAGTTTCTTTGGCCGTTAGTAAACAGTGCTCTATCGGTTGAATAATTTCGCCAACAATGGAAAGCGGTGTGTGCTGTAAGAGATCGTACACTTCATTGATGGAACCTGAACTGGTGTTCTCTATCGGTAATACACCGTAATCAGCCTGTCCGTTTTCAACAACAGCGATGATTTGGCGAAAAGTAGTGCAACTTACTTCGATCAAATCGGTTTGTTTACGGCTGAAATAATGTCGGCTTGCTAAGTGAGAGTAGGAGCCTTTTGGACCTAGGAATGAAACGGTGGCTGTATGTAGGGCTCGTTCAGGATTGAGAAGTTGTTGTAAGTAGGCTTGTTGATATAAAACAGAATCTTCAATAATCGTTTGAAAAAGGTTTGTAATGTATTGTGAGGGTAATCGATGTTGTTTCCCCTCAGTTATCAGACGGGTGAGTAATGCGTGCTCACGAGATAAATCGCGTACTGGCTTACCTGTACCTATTTTACTTTTTGCAACAGTGAGGCTTAGCTCACGGCGTTTGGCTAACAATCTTAATAATTCATTATCCAGCTCTGTTACTTTTAAACGAATATCGTCGAGTGAGTACTCATCAGTCATGCTTGCTTCCTTGCCTAAGCGTTTTACTGGGCGTGTTCTATGAGGGGATTATTCTATATCAAGTGAAACGACAACCGCCCTGCAAAGCAGGGCGGTTGAGAGTGTTTGTGTGATGAGACTCGAAGTTAATCAATAAAGTCGCTTTCTTCCTCTGCGATGGTTTCTTCTTCAACTTCAGGCTTATCACTGTGTGTTGCACGACGTGATGTTGGCTTATGGGTTTGCTTATTCATTTGGCGTTCCAATTTTTGGAACACTTCAGTGATTGCACCAAATAAATCATCACGTCGTGCTGAAGCTATCAGTTGTCCGCCCGGTAATGTTGCGCTTACGTCGATGGTATGCTGACCATTTGGTTCTTTCGTAATCGTGACGTGCTTACTGATCAACGGAACTTGATACTTTTCTAGTTTGTTGAATTTGAATTCAATGCGCGCACGGATAGCGGGAGTAATATCAATGTTTTTTCCAGTAATTTCAATTGTCATAATCGTCTTCCTTTCATCGCTACCCTGTTTTGGGTTGAATTCAGATTACTAAATTTTGATATTTATAATGTGATTAATGTCACATTTTTGTTTTTAAAATTATTGTCACAAAAATAATGTGATCCAGTTTTGCTTGTCGCAAAAATTTGGAGGAAATCCCTTGTTTTTTGTTTGAAATTTGAGAAAGTGGTGAGAATAGAGTGACTGAAAGCCTGTGCGATTCAGGGATGTTATTCGGATAAAATTTATGTAGTGACATACATTATGTTATTGACATAAGAAAAAAAGGCAGCCAATAGGCTGCCTTTTTTGTTGCGATTTATTCAGGTTGAATATTATTGGCCTTCATTAAGGCTTTTGTATTGGCAATGGGGGTTGCCAATTTTAGCTTTTCATAAGCTTGTAGCATGATGGGTAAGGATTCTTTCGCTGCCTTGGTGTTGCTGTAAAGACGTTGAATTTGTTGACAACGATTGACCGTTGCAATCCAAGCCCCACGCTTTAAGTAAAATTTTGCGATGTCTAAATCGTGATTGGCTAATAGGTTTTTCAGATAAACCAGGCGTTTTTGTGCATCGGCATTGTATGGGCTGTTTGGAAAACGTGATAACAACAATTGAAAATCTTCAAAGGCTTGTTGTGATGTTGATGTATCACGAGCGGCTTTGCTGACACCTAATGCATTATTTAAGAAGCTGCCACCTTCTCCCATGTTGGTTAAACCACGCATGTATAGAACCCAATCGGTTTTTGGTGCACCAGGGTAAACTCGTAAAAAACGGTCAATTGAGGCCATTGCCATTGGTAAGTTGGCGTTTTTGTAATATGCGTAGATCAAGTCTAGTTGGACTTGTTCTGAGTAAGCACCAAATGGGTAGCGAGAATCCAGCGTTTCCAAACGTTCAATTGCGAGTTGCCAATTTCCGCTGTGCAGAGATTGCTGCGAACTGGAATACAATTGAGAAGCCGGAACATCCGGAACAATATTTTCTTTGCTTGCACAGCCTGAAAGTAAGGCAGCAGCAAGGATTGTAGTAACTAGGGTCAGACGTTTCATCGCGGCTTCAGTTTCCTTGATAAAAATTTTATTTCAGTGATCCATTACGGTCAGAGCCGTTAACAGATACAATAACATTATTAATTATTGTAAGCAGCATGTGGCGTTTAGTCTCATGCTTTTTGAAAAAGTTATTTATGGCACAGCAAATAGAACTTAGTAGTACCGTATTAGACAGCCAATTAGGGTTACGACTCGATCAAGTGATCGCTGAATTATACCCAGATTATTCTCGTTCGCGAATTAAAGAGTGGATCTTAAATGGCATGGTGTCCGTTGAGGGCAAAATCGTTACCAAACCTCGCTTAAAAATGATGGGTGGGGAAGAGTTGCACATTTGTGCGGAAATTGAAGATGAAGTGCGTTGGGTAGCACAAGATATTCCATTGAATATCGTTTACGAAGATGACGAAATTCTCGTTATTAATAAACCTCGCGGTTTAGTCGTACACCCAGGGGCTGGTACGCCTGATGGTACGATTCTGAATGCGTTATTGCATCATTGTCCTGAAGTGGCAGAAGTGCCTCGTGCGGGTATTGTGCATCGTTTGGATAAAGACACGACAGGTTTGATGGTTGTGGCGAAAACGATTCAATCGCAAACTCGTTTAGTGCGTGCACTGCAAAAACGTAAAATCACGCGTGAATACGAAGCCATTGCAATTGGTAAGATGACCGGCGGTGGCCGTGTTGAAAAGCCAATTGGTCGCCATGCGACTAAGCGTATTTGTATGGCTGTAACGGAAAATGGCAAAGAGGCAATCACGCGTTATCGTGTGGCTGAGCGTTTCCGTGAACATACTCGTATTATTTTACGTTTGGAAACGGGTCGTACACACCAGATTCGTGTGCACATGTCGTACATGAGCCATCCTTTGGTGGGTGATGTAATTTACGGTGGTCGTCCTCGTCCGCCGAAACACGCATCAGATGAATTGATTCAAGCATTGCGTGCGTTTGATCGTCAAGCTCTGCACGCTCGTATGTTGCGTTTAGCACATCCGATAACCGGTGAAGTGATGGAGTGGCATGCACCATTACCAAATGACATGGTTGTGATGAACGATATTTTGCGTAAAGATACAGAAGCTAATATGGAAGACGAATATTAAGATGTGGATTGTTCCTGATTGGCCGGCGCCGAAGCGTGTTCGAGCACTCTCTACCACACGATGTGGTGGAGAAAGTCACGGTGTGTATGCTGGATTAAACTTGGGCATGCATGTTGGTGATGATGCTGAGTCAGTGCAAAAAAATCGGGACTCTTTACAAGATTCGTATCCTTTGCCTTGTGCACCGAATTGGTTGAATCAGACTCACAGCATTGATGTGATAAAATTCATCCAACCTTTGGATAAGGTGACCGATGGCGACGCCAGTTATACTCAAAATGATAATGTCGTGTGTGTGGCGATGACTGCCGATTGTCTCCCCGTTTTGCTGTGCGATGAGCAGGGCAATCAAGTGGCTGCTGTGCATGCGGGTTGGCGTGGGCTGGTGGATGGCATCATTGAGAAGTCTGTTCTCACTTTTGCTGAGCCTAAGCGTGTGATGGCTTGGCTAGGTCCTGCTATTGGCGCGCAGTGCTTTGAGGTTGGTGATGATGTTCGTGATCAATTTATGAATCATGATCCGAAATCTCAATGCGCTTTTACTGCACATGGTCATCATAAATG
Organism: uncultured Photobacterium sp.; assembly: GCA_947039525.1. GTDB lineage: Bacteria > Pseudomonadota > Gammaproteobacteria > Enterobacterales > Vibrionaceae > Photobacterium. The sequence continues at coordinate 4,523 of CAMQZF010000135.1, forward strand.
GTTAGCCGATATGTCGATGTTGGCTTGTCAACGTTTGGCTGATGTTGGCGTCACAGCAGTATACGGTGGTGACTTATGCACCTATTCTGACTCTGAGCGTTTTTACTCTTATCGACGTGACGGCGTGACCGGACGTCAAGCCAGTTTGATCTGGCTCTCTCCAGAATAAAACGAAGCGAGGCAAATGCCTCGCTTCTTTTTTGCAATATAAACTTGTCTGACCTGTGGTCTTGAAAAGCGATTTATTCAGTCTTATATCTATAGGTAATGTAGTGAAATACGAATGAATTTTTTGAGGCTTTTATGCGAATGGATCGTTTTACTAGTAAATTTCAATCGGCCATTGCTGATGCCCAGTCTTTAGCGTTAGGTCGAGATAATCAATACATCGAATCGGTTCATCTAATGCTGGCTCTTCTTAATCAAGATGGCAGCACTTTCCGTCCATTATTTAGCTTATTGCAAGTGGATATGGTCCAGTTGCGTTCTGGCTTAACCAAAATGTTGGATGCGATTCCTAAAGTCACCGGCATTGGTGGTGATATTCAATTATCCAATAACTTAGGGTCGTTATTAAACCTTTGCGATAAATTAGCGCAAAAGCGCAACGATAAATTTATTTCATCGGAATTATTTTTATTAGCGGCAATGGAAGATAAAGGCGAAGTCAGTTCTTTATTAAAAACTTTGGGTTTGACCGTTGATAAAATTGAAAAAGCCATTGACCAAGTTCGAGGTGGGCAAAACGTGGACGACGTAAACGCAGAAGATAATCGTCAAGCTTTAGAAAAATACACTCTGGATTTAACGGAACGTGCAGAGCAAGGTAAATTGGATCCTGTGATTGGTCGTGATGACGAGATTCGTCGTGCGATTCAAGTCTTGCAGCGTCGAACCAAAAATAACCCAGTGCTGATTGGTGAGCCGGGTGTGGGTAAAACGGCGATTGTGGAAGGTTTGGCGCAGCGTATCGTGAATAATGAAGTGCCTGAAGGTTTACGTAATAAGCGTGTATTGTCTTTGGACATGGGGGCCTTGATTGCGGGCGCAAAATTCCGTGGTGAATTTGAAGAGCGCTTAAAAGCAGTGCTGAATGATCTGTCTAAAGAAGATGGCCGTGTGATTCTATTCATTGATGAAATTCACACCATGGTCGGTGCAGGTAAAGGCGACGGTGCCATGGATGCGGGTAACATGCTAAAACCTGCTTTGGCTCGTGGTGAATTGCACTGTGTGGGTGCAACAACCTTAGATGAATACCGTCAGTACATTGAAAAAGACGCGGCATTAGAGCGTCGTTTCCAAAAAGTCTTGGTCGAAGAACCAACCGTTGAAGATACCATTGCTATCTTACGTGGTTTGAAAGAGCGTTATGAGATTCACCATCACGTTGAAATTACCGATCCTGCTATTGTTGCTGCGGCAACATTGTCACAACGCTATATTGCAGATCGTCAGTTGCCAGATAAAGCCATCGATTTAATTGATGAAGCGGCATCGAGTATTCGTATGCAAATCGATTCTAAGCCAGAATCATTGGATCGTTTGGATCGCCGAATTATTCAGTTAAAGATTGAACAACAAGCCCTGCAAAAAGAATCTGATGAAGCCAGCCAGCGTCGTTTGGATGATTTGAATCAAGAATTAAATGACAAAGAACGTGAATACGATGAGTTAGATGCCGTTTGGAAGGCAGAGAAAGCGGCGTTATCGGGTACTCAAAATATCAAAACCGCGTTAGAACAAGCGCGTTTAGATATGGAGATTGCTAGCCGTGCAGGGGACTTGAATCGTATGTCTGAATTGCAGTACGGTAAAATTCCTGAATTGGAAAAACAATTGAGTCTAGCGGCACAAGCTGAAACGCAAGAAATGACGTTATTGAAAAATAAAGTGACTGAGGCTGAAATTGCTGAGGTTATTGCACGTCAAACAGGTATTCCAATTGCGAAAATGTTGGAAGGTGAGCGTGAGAAGCTGCTGAAAATGGAAGATCAATTGCATTCTCGCGTTATTGGACAAAATGAAGCGGTGGAAGCGGTATCAAATGCGATTCGTCGTAGCCGTGCGGGTTTGTCTGATCCAAATCGTCCAATCGGTTCTTTCTTATTCTTAGGCCCAACTGGGGTGGGTAAGACTGAATTGTGTAAGTCGTTAGCAAACTTTATGTTTGATAGTGAAGATGCGATGGTTCGTATCGACATGTCTGAGTTCATGGAAAAACATTCGGTGTCTCGTTTAGTGGGCGCGCCTCCAGGCTATGTGGGTTATGAAGAAGGTGGTTACTTAACCGAAGCAGTACGTCGTCGTCCTTATTCTGTTGTTTTATTGGATGAAGTCGAAAAGGCACACCCAGATGTTTTCAATATTTTATTGCAAGTCTTGGATGATGGTCGTTTGACTGATGGTCAGGGTCGTACTGTTGATTTCCGTAATACAGTTATCATCATGACATCGAACTTAGGTTCGGATCGTATCCAAGATAACTTTGGCGATTTGAATTACGATTCTTTGAAAGCGATGGTGATGGAAGTGGTTGGTCAACATTTCCGCCCTGAGTTTATTAACCGTGTTGATGAAACCGTTGTGTTCCACCCATTGGGTGAAGAGAACATCAAGCATATTGCAAGCATTCAAGTTAAGCGCTTACAAAAACGTTTGGCTGAGAAGGATTACGATCTGACTTTGGATGAGAGTGCGTTGTCCTTTGTCTCTGAAGCGGGCTTTGATCCAGTGTATGGTGCACGTCCATTGAAACGTGCGATTCAACAATATGTTGAAAACCCGTTGGCACAAAATATACTATCTGGTGCATTGAAACCTGGACTACCAATTATTATGTCACGAGAAGGTGATGCTTTAATTGCTAAGCAATAAGCATTTTCTATTTCGTGATGATGTTTTATTGAGTTATGTCGATTAAGCCCAGCGATGCTGGGCTTTTTATCGATATAAAGTCAGTAAATTGATAAAAATAAGACATTAAGTATGAAAAGTGTTCGAACAAATTAAAATTGTCAATTAGAGCTTGTCAGAATGAAATCTCTCCCTATAATGCGACCTCACTGACACGGAGCACAGCGGTAACGCGGT
>CAMQZF010000136.1 GCA_947039525.1 uncultured Photobacterium sp.
GTACTAACATGATCACTCGTTTTCGTGATGGTGTGGTAAACGTATTAATTGCCACAGACGTTGCCGCACGTGGTATCGATTTACCCGATGTTAGCCATGTGATTAACTTCGATATGCCACGCAGCTCTGAAGTCTATTTACACCGTATTGGCCGTACTGCTCGTGCGGGTAAAAAAGGTACGGCTCTTTCTTTGGTTGAAGCGCATGACCAAAGCATGATGGAGCGTGTTGCACGTTACATGAAAGAAGAAGTACCTGAGCGTTTCTTAGCTGACTTGCGTCCGCAACATAAGAAAACCAGCACTTCGAAGAAAAAGAAGCCAAAAAATAAGAAAAAAACGGCAGCAAAGAAAAGTGTCGCTCAAAAGCGTAAAGCAAAATAATCGGTGATTCACACTCAGGTTAATATCAAAAAAGAGAGCTTAGGCTCTCTTTTTTATTACCAGTATTATTCAGCAATATCACGCTTAAATACCCACTCTTGAGCGGTAGATTCAGCTGGCACAAAATAATACCCCCCATCAGAAAAAGCCTTTAATTCTTCAGGTGATTCAATACGATGATCAATGATGTATCTCGCCATCATGCCACGTGCTTTTTTCGCATAAAAACTGATGATTTTATAGGTACCAGTTTTCAAATCTTTAAATACAGGTGTAATCACATCGGCAGATAATTCGGCCGTTTTCACCGATTTAAAATATTCATTCGATGCTAGATTAATTAAAACGTTACTCTCTTGCTGTTCTAAGATTTCATTCAACGTATTTGTAATCTGGCTCCCCCAGAATTGATAAAGGTTCGTACCACGCTCATTCGCTAGCTTAGTCCCCATTTCCAAACGATACGGTTGCATCCAATCCAAAGGACGCAAAACACCATACAAACCCGATAACATGCGTAAATGATCCTGTGCCCATTGAAAATCGGCTTCACTCAAAGTGTCTGCTGCCAAACCAGTGTATACATCCCCTTTGAATGCCAATAAGGCTTGACGAGAATTCTCTTTAGTAAAAACAGAATCCCACTCTTCAAATCGCGCCGCATTTAAGCCTGCAATTTTATCGCTCACTTTCATTAACTTTGCGATGTCCATGGGTGTTAGCTGACGACAATGTGATATCAACACTTCAGTATGCGGCAGTAACTCAGGTAACGTATGTTCGCTGATCGTAACAGGTGATTGATAATCCAAAGTTTTCGCTGGTGAGATCACAATGAGCATAACGCAGATTCCTTTATCTTAAGAGCAAGTTAAACAAACAACTTTTGATTTTATCATGCCATTTGTCGATAAATAATGCTTTAAATCATTGTGATAGATAGCATCAATGAAAACTAAAAACAGATTTTTTATCTAAAAAAAACGTAAATGGCACGAATAAAAAAATAAAAATGTCATATTTAGTCAACAAATAATAAACAATTTTGTTTTATTGTGATTTTGTTTGTGATATTTAATGTTCGTCAATATCAAGGATGAGGTGCACTATGGATAGCTATGCATTTGATGACGTATTTGAAATGGAACCCGTACAACGTAAATCACGCGCAAAACCAGTAAAGCGCAAGTGGCGTGAAATTGAAATGTTGAAAGATCGTCAACGTCTTCGTAAAGAACTGGAAGGCATTGATATGTTTCGAGATTATAGCTGTGATTTAAACGATTACTGATCGACGTCAACAATATAGAATTACAAAAAAGCCCAGCGATATGCTGGGCTTTTTTTATTTCATGATTGGCAATCGCCAATCAATTGGAGATTTATCCTGATCTTGTAACCAAGCATTTGCTTGTGAAAAATGCTGACAACCAAAAAAGCCACGATAAGCCGATAGTGGCGATGGATGTGCCGAAGTTAAAACACAATGTTTCGTACGATCGATGCGTTGTCCTTTCTTCTGTGCGTGTGCTCCCCACAGTAAAAAGACCACCCCTTGATGCTCTGCATTAATTTGTTCAATAACCGCATCAGTAAAGTTTTCCCAACCGAGTTTGGCGTGTGAATGCGCTTTACCTTGCTCGACAGTCAGCACTGTATTTAACAACAATACACCCTGCTTTGCCCATGATTGCAAATACCCATGATTGGGAATTTCAAAGCCTTCAATATCGGTAACCAATTCTTTGTACATATTCGCCAAAGAAGGTGGCACTTTGACATTAGGTAACACGGAAAAACTCAACCCATGGGCTTGATTTGGGCCGTGATACGGATCTTGCCCTAGAATGACCACTTTTACTTGCTCAAAAGGGGTAGCTTCAAAGGCACTGAATACATGCTCATTATCGGGATAGATCACTTTTCCGGACTGACGAAGCTGATCAACCGTTTCTAACATCGCAGGAAAATAAGGCTGTTGTTTCTGCTCTGAAATGACAGTATCCCATGTGGTCTTGGAGCTCATGATGATTTCCTCAAGCAGATTTAGGAATGAACGAACGCAACTGAGCAATTTCTTGTTGCCAGATTTCCGGATCAATGGTTTCCAACACTAATGGGATATTGTCAAAGCGACTGTCTTCCATCAGAAATCGAAAACAATCCCAACCAATTTCGCCTTGCCCTAAACTGTGATGACGATCCAAATGACTGCCTAATTTTCCTTTGCTGTCATTCAAGTGCATACCTCGCAAATATGTCATACCAACAATTTGGTCAAATTCGTCAAAAGTCGCCGCCGTTGAGCCTTCAGTACGTAAATCATAGCCTGCGGCAAACGTATGACAGGTATCAATGCACACACCGACACGAGATTTATCAGCCACTTGATCGATAATTTCCGCCAAGTGCTCAAAACGCCAACCTAAGTTACTGCCTTGCCCTGCGGTATTTTCAATGACAGCCACTACATTCGGTATGGCTTCATGAGCAAGGTTGATGGATTCCGCGATCAGAGACAAACATTCAGGCTCACCAATTTTTTTTAAATGGCTACCTGGATGGAAATTTAATAAATGCAGGCCTAACTGCTGACAACGCGCCATTTCATCAATAAATGCTGTGCGTGATTTTTCTAACTTTTCAGATTCTGGCGAGCCGAGATTAATTAAATAAGAGTCATGAGGCAAAATGGCATCTGAGGAAAATCCATATTGTTGGCAACGTGCTTTAAACGCGACAATGGCAGATTCTTCTAATGGTTTCGCTGCCCATTGGCGCTGATTTTTGGTAAATAAAGCAAACGCATTCGCCGTAATGGCATGAGCATTTGCTGGTGCATTAAAGACACCACCGGCGGCGGAAACATGGGCACCCAATAATTTCATTCTGTTCTCACTGTTATCGTTACAAGAAGTGTTTGGTAAAGTAACTGCACATTTATGCACTCTATTTGTACAGCTTTTCGATTCATCTTAATCATTCATTTTATTTTGATGAAGTTTTTTGAATCGATCGTTCAAAAAACCTACGAACATCACAGTAAACTATTTTTTAAACCTTAAAATAAACCTACAAAAAGTAAGTATTTAATGATTTGTTGATATAACGCAAAAAAATAGCCTTAAAATAAATAAGGTTTTTTGTTGTAAGTTGATATAAATCAATATTATGATATTGCCAAAGAGGTATACCAAACCTCAGGCTTACTCATTGATTAAAAATAAACAGCATCCTTCGGGAGGAGAATAGTTATGATCACAGGTATTCAAATTACAAAAGCTGCGAACGATGGTCTATTAAACTCTATCTGGCTATTAGACAGCGAAACAAACGAAGCACGTTGTGTTGCAGCTGTTGCAGGCTACGAAGCCGATCAAGTAATTCCAGCTTCTGATTTAGGTCAGTACGAAAGCCGTGAAGTTGCTATTGAATCTGCACCACGCATTGAAGGTGGCCAACACCTAAACGTGAACGTTCTTAAGCGTGAAACTCTTGAAGATGCTGTTAAGCACCCAGAGCTATACCCTCAGTTGACAATCCGTGTATCGGGTTACGCTGTGCGTTTTAACTCTCTAACACCAGAGCAGCAACGCGACGTTATCTCTCGTACTTTCACTGCATCTCTATAATTTAGTGATTCGCAGCGATAAAAAAACGGCACTGAAAGTGCCGTTTTTTATGTCTATGTTACAATCTTAAAGCTGCTGTAAGATCTGCTTAATCTGCTCAAAATCGTTATCACGCTCTAGCGATAATAACGGCAATTTATCGTGCTTTTCGAGGGGTAATGGCAATTCAATTTCCGTGGTTAAGATATCTTCAACCACTTCTTTGAATTTGGCAGGATGCGCGGTACACAAGAATAAACCCACTTCCCCTTCCGCTAATTGCTCTCGCAATAAACGATACGCAATCGCACCATGTGGCTCACACACATACCCTAACGCATTCAATTCACGTAATGATTCCGCTGACTGTTCATCACTTGCCTTACCGTATCCTAAAGTATCTAAACCCCAACCTTGTTCTGCACATAAGGCTTCAATACGAGGCCAATTGTTTGGCTGACTCACATCCATGGCGTTCGAAATAGTTGGAATGGTTGTTTGAGGCTCCCATTTTCCAGATTCTAAATAACGCGGCACAGTGTCATTATCATTCGTCGCGGCAATAAAGCGTTTAACAGGTAAACCTAAGGCTTTCGCGAGCAAACCTGCGGTTAAATTACCAAAGTTACCGCTGGGTACTGAAATCACTAACTCTTCACGCTGAGCTTTTGGTATTTGTGCCACAGCTTCGAAGTAATAACAGATTTGTGCCATCAATCGACTGATGTTGATTGAGTTCGCTGAGTTTAACCCAACCTCTTCACGTAATGCTTGATCATCAAATGCCTGCTTGACGATTGACTGACAATCATCAAACGTACCATTAATCGCTACAGTATGAATGTTACCGCCTAGCGTACAAAAGAGCTTTTCCTGTAATGGACTGATTTTTCCTTTTGGATACAGAATCACCACATCAATGTTACTCATACCATAAAAAGCATGAGCGACAGCCGCGCCAGTGTCACCTGATGTTGCCGTTAAAATGGTGATTTTTTCATCCGGGCTCTCGGTCACGGCCGCCAAAGATTGCGCCATGAATCGGCCACCAAAATCTTTAAATGCCAACGTTGGACCATGGAACAACTCTAATGCGGAAATATTGTCCGTCACGCTTTTTACTGGCGCAGGGAATTGAAATGCGCTATCGACCATTTTGGTGATGGTTTCTGATGGTAACTCATCGCCAATTAATGCCGATAAAATACAACTGCTTCGAGTCACAAAGTCTTCTGCTAATAACGCATCAATATCACCCAAATTGGGTAAAGACGATGGAAAAAATAATCCTTGTTGACGACCTAACCCTTGGCGAACGGCTTGTCCGAAAGACACAACTTCAGTGTTGTCTTTTAAATTGTGCAATTTCATTTATAACTCACTCCCTGTAATGCGTGCACCTTGCTCATCCAAGCAACAAATGTGAACAAACCCTTCGTCGTTTTGCACATAATTCTGTTGTAACCATTCAGCAATACGTTGAGCTGTTGCTAGATCGTCACTGATTGTAAAGACGGTGGGACCTGAACCTGAAATTCCACACGCCAATGCTCCTGCGTTCATTGCATATTGACGTGCCAGAGAAAACCCAGGTAACAAAGACTCACGGTATGGTTCAGCCACCACATCATGAATCATTGCCGCTGCTAAATTCGGCTGTTGAGAATGACAGGCATGGATAAAGCCTCCAAGATGACGACCGTGAGCAATGACATCTTGACGACGATATTGTGCGGGTAAAATGGCACGAGCTTCTGCTGTTGGCACTTTGATACCCGGATAGGCCATCACCCAATACCACTCAGAAAAACACGGAACAGGTTGGCTAATAATCCCAAGTTCTTCAACCATGAATTGCAAGCCGCCTAAATAACACGGAGCCGCATTGTCATAATGCAAACTGCCTGAAATCTTGGCTTCCATTTCCCCCATTAAAGCCAATAGCTCGGTTTCCGTCAGTGGACGATCATGAAATTCATTCAACGCACTTAATGCAGCAACAATTGAACATGCACTTGATCCTAGACCAGAGCCTATCGGCATGTTTTTTTCTAATATCATTCGTACGTGTTTAAGCGAAATATTTTTATGATCCAATTCACGAGCAAAGATTTTCCAGCAATCGTAAACAATGTTGTCTTTTTCATTTTGGGGTAATTTGTCCGCAAATCGGCCAACACATGCTAGAGAGAAAGGCTGTTCATCAGCACACACTTGCACACGATCACCCAATAAAGAGCCATCAATGGGCGACACTGCCGCCCCTAATACATCAAAACCCACACTCACATTACCAATGGAAGCGGGTGCATAAACTACAACGCTCATGTTATACCCCCAACTTCCAACCAACGGTGCGCATCAAGTCTGCAAACACACCAGCGGCAGTCACTTCGGTACCTGCACCATAACCACGCAACACCAAAGGAATCGGTTGATAATAACGACTATAAAAGGCTAAGGCGTTTTCACCGTCTTTGATTTTAAACATGGGATCATCACCATCAACCGTGATAATTTTCACCATGCATTTGCCTTCGTTAATCTCGCCCACATAACGCAACACTTTGCCGCTTTCGGTAGCTTCTTGTGCCAATTGCTCAAAGTATGCGTCGGCTAATGGTAACTTTTTCATAAAGTCATCAACGCTGCCGCTGCTATCAAACTCAGGCGGTAGAGCGGATTCCACTACGACATCGTCCAGTTCCAATGGTAATCCAGCTTCACGAGCCAGAATAAGCAGTTTACGAGCGACGTCCATACCAGATAAATCATCACGAGGATCCGGCTCTGTAAAGCCATTATCACGTGCAACGGTCGTAGCTTGACTAAAACTCATTCCTTCGTCTAATTTGCCGAAAATATAAGACAAAGAACCAGACAGAATGCCATTGAATTTAACCAACTCATCGCCAGCTGCCAGCAGGTTTTGTAAGTTTTCAATGACAGGTAAACCTGCACCAACCGTCGTTTCGTACATAAACTTACGGCTAGTACCTCGTGCCGCTTGACGTAATTGATGGTAGTAGGCCATTGAGGCTGTATTGGCTCGTTTATTGGGTGTAATCACGTGGAAACCGGCTGATAGAAAATCAACATATTGATCAGCAATACCGCCATCCGCAGTACAGTCAATGATCACTGGATTAATAATATGGTTACGTTCCACCAATTTTTTCATTGCAGAAAAGTCAAAACCCGAAGCCGATTGACCCAATGCATCCCGCCACGTTTCTAATGCAATGCCATCACTGTCTAACAACATTTGACGACGATTGGATAAACCACAGACGCGAACAGCGATGCCTTGCGTATCTAAAGAAGGCTGTTGACGACGAATTTGTTCGACTAATGCACTGCCGACACCGCCGACACCAATGACAAAAACATCGATAAAATGTTGGGTATTGAATAAATTCACATGACAGGCTTTGACAGACTCAGGAATTTTATTCGCAGGAATGACTGCAGAAATCGCACGCTCAGAAGAGCCTTGCGCAATAGCAATCACATTCACATTCACTTCTGCTAAAGAGGTAAAGAAACGAGAGGCCACCCCACGAGACGTAC
>CAMQZF010000137.1 GCA_947039525.1 uncultured Photobacterium sp.
GATCTCACGGCCAAAGGCGAAGGAGAAGATGGATTAGGGCAAGCTGACATCATTGCGCATTATAAAGGACGTAAATATCACGGTACAGGTCTCGCGACTGACATCGTTGAAGCATCAGGACAAGCGTTATTGCATGTGATCAACAGCATTCATCGAGCCGAGCAAATCGAAAAAATTAAAGCAAAAACAAAAATGGAGAAAAACTAATTATGGATAAGCAATTGACCATTGCGGTATTACCCGGTGACGGCATCGGTCCTGAAGTAATGAAGCAAGCGTACAAAGTATTAGACGCCGTTCAAGCATGTTTTCCCGTTCAGTTTCACTGCACAGAATACGATGTCGGTGGCATTGCGATTGATCGTCATGGCTGCCCCCTTCCTGCAAAAACATTAGAGGGATGCCAACACGCTGACGCCATTCTATTTGGATCTGTCGGTGGGCCAAAATGGTCAAAACCGCCTGCTGATGAGCAACCCGAACGCGGCGCTCTACTGCCGTTGCGTCAACATTTTGAGTTATTTTGTAATCTTCGTCCCGCACAAATCCATCGCGGTTTAGAGCATTTCTCACCTTTACGCGCCGACATTGCCGAACGTGGTTTTGATATTGCGGTCGTGCGTGAATTAACCGGTGGCATTTATTTTGGTCAACCGAAAGGACGTGAAGGCTCTGGATCCAATGAAAAAGCCTTTGATACCGAAATTTATCATCGTTACGAAATTGAACGCATTGCTCGCATTGCCTTTGAATCGGCGCAACGCCGTAATAAAAATGTCTGCTCGATTGATAAAGCGAATGTATTGCAAAGCTCTATTTTATGGCGAGAAGTGGTGGAAGAAATTGCTGCTGATTATCCTGATGTCACCCTTTCTCATCTCTACATTGATAATGCGACGATGCAATTAATTAAGGATCCTTCACAATTTGATGTGATGCTGTGTTCCAATCTTTTTGGTGACATCATTTCTGATGAATGTGCCATGATCACTGGATCCATGGGATTACTGCCCTCTGCCAGTTTGAATGCCGATGGCTTTGGCATGTACGAACCAGCTGGAGGCTCTGCCCCCGACATCGCAGGACAAAACATTGCGAACCCTATCGCACAAATTCTCTCTGCTGCCCTCATGTTACGTTACAGCTTCAACATGGAAGAAGCCGCTCGTGCAATTGAAATAGCGGTAGCACAAACTTTGGAATCGGGTCAGTTTACCGCCGATTTAGCCGGAAACAACCCGCCGTTAAGTACAGATGAAATGGGCGATTGCATCGCAAACTATCTACGCCAATCAACAAAATAAAGGAGTTTTCGTCATGAGCGCTAAGACCCTCTATCAAAAAATTTACGAGGCACATGTTGTCGTCGCGGCTAAAAATGAAACCCCAATTTTGTACATTGATCGTCATTTGGTTCATGAAGTAACATCCCCTCAAGCTTTCGATGGATTGCGTGAAAAAGGGCGCGTGGTTCGTCAACCGAATAAAACATTTGCGACGATGGATCATAACGTGTCGACCCAAACGAAAGACATCAATGCTTCAGGTGAAATGGCACGCATCCAGATGGAAACGCTCGTAAAAAACTGTCGTGAATTTGGTGTGACCTTATACGATCTTAATCATCCCTATCAGGGTATTGTCCATGTCATGGGACCTGAGTTAGGTTTGACTCTGCCGGGAATGACCATTGTATGCGGTGATTCACATACCGCCACTCACGGCGCTTTTGGCGCGTTGGCTTTCGGCATTGGAACCTCAGAAGTCGAACACGTTTTAGCCACACAAACGCTAAAGCAAGCCACCGCAAAAACGATGAAAATCGAAGTTCAAGGTCAAGTATCCTCAGGCATTACGGCAAAAGATATTGTCCTAGCGATCATTGGTAAACTGAGCGCCTCAGGTGGTACCGGTTACGTGGTTGAGTTTTGTGGTCAAGCCATTACAGATTTGTCGATGGAAGGTCGTATGACCGTCTGTAACATGGCGATCGAATTAGGTGCAAAAGCAGGACTGATCGCGCCCGATGAAACGACACTTGATTACATTAAAGGGCGTAAGTTTGCCCCCTATGGTGAACAATGGGATCACGCCGTTCATTATTGGAAAACGTTAAGCAGTGATTCCGACGCAAAATTTGATGCGCATATTGTTTTAAATGCGGAAGATATTCAACCTCAAATTACATGGGGAACCAACCCTGGACAAGTGATTGCTGTTGATGAGCCTATTCCCTTCCCAGCTGATTTTGCTGATCCTGTTGAACAAAGCTCTGCCAGCAAAGCCCTTACTTATATGGGATTGGAGTCTGGTAAAAAATTGGCAGACTTTCCCATTCATAAAGTCTTTATTGGCTCTTGTACCAATTCACGCATTGAAGATATGCGCGCAGCCGCCGCCATTGCAAATGGTCGTCGTGTCGCTGAACACGTTCAAGCTTTGGTGGTTCCAGGATCTGAGCAAGTAAGAGTACAAGCAGAGCGCGAAGGTTTGGATAAAATCTTTGTGGATGCGGGATTTGAATGGCGCCTACCTGGCTGTTCTATGTGCCTAGCCATGAATAATGATCGTCTTGGTCCTCAAGAACGCTGTGCATCAACCAGTAATCGCAATTTTGAAGGACGCCAAGGACGCGAAGGACGCACTCATTTGGTCAGCCCTGCAATGGCAGCCGCTGCAGCCTGTGCAGGACACTTTATTGATATTCGGGAGCTAACAGAAATCACGCCCAGCGTTGAGAAGGAGTTATAATGACGGGATTTAAAAAACACACCGGTTTAGTGATTCCACTTGATGCCGCGAATGTGGATACAGATGCGATCATTCCAAAACAGTTCCTACAAAAAGTAACTCGAACAGGATTTGGACAACACCTTTTTCATGATTGGCGATTTTTGGATGAGGCGGGCACGATTGATAATCCAGAATTCATTCTTAATGCACCACAATACCAAGGTGCCACCATTTTACTGACCCGAGAAAACTTTGGTTGTGGCTCCTCTCGTGAACACGCGCCTTGGGCATTGGCTGACTACGGTTTTCAAGTGATCATTGCTTCGAGTTTTGCGGATATTTTTTATGGTAATGCGATTAACAATCAAATCGTCCCTGTAAAGCTCAATGAAGACGAAATCGAAGCCTTATTTGGGTATGTGAAAGAGCCCATGGCTAAAATCACCGTCGATTTAGAGCAAGAGTGCGTACAAGCCAATGGTCAAACGTATGAGTTTAAAATTGATGAGTTTCGACGCCATTGCTTGCTTAATGGGTTAGATAATATTGGTCTAACATTGCAACATGAAGCTCATATATCAACTTATGAACAAAATATTCCGTCCTTTTTAGCTTAAAAAAAACCGCTTTCTGTGAAAGAACAGAAAGCGGTCTCTTTTTAGGATCATTGAGTTAGCAAGCTTCAAAAAAGTTCAACATTTTGGCGAAAACACGATGCCGAGTCGCGTCTTTTTCCATTAACAATTCATGAAATCCTTTTTCCATTTTGCTCAATTGACATAGCGGATTTTTTTCACAAAATTGACGCTGAGCTTTATTATCAACAATGCTGTCTAATCCTGCTTGAAAAACTAACACAGGAGTTTTGATTTCTGATGCTTGTCGTAAACACTCATTACTCGCATCCAACGCTTTCCATACCCAGTGTGCACTGGCTCCACCAATTTTCAAATGGGGTTGCATAACATAGATATGCTTAAACCATTCATATCGCAACTGACTTTGAGTCTGATCGTTTTGCTTAAACGGCTTATTTTTATAGGAGTTTTTTCCTAAAAAATACGAAGGTTGACGTTGAATCGTATCGACCAGTTTTGCTAATGGCTTCACCAAACGCTGCTCGAGCCAATTCATACGAATACCAAACATCGGTGCATTTAAGACCGCTCCCGTAAACATATGAGAATGCTGTGCCAGATACAACGCACCAATAGTACCGCCCATCGAATGCGCAAGCATGAATGTTTGTTGATACTCTTTAGGGGCTAATACCTTTTGCATAAAAATGTGTACGTCTTTCACGTAGTCATTAAACTCAGCCACATAGCCCACTTCGGGATCATGCGTTAATCGACCAGATTCACCTTGTCCACGATGATCATGAGCATAGACATCAAATCCTTGCTCAAACAGCTCATAAATCACCTCTTGATACTTCCAAAAGGTTTCATTACGGCCGGTTAATAATACAATGGCACGAGTGTGATGAGGCTTCGTCACACTGATCCAACGAATGGGCACACCATGAAGTCCCGTGAATTCGCCTTGCTGCCGCTGAGACCACATAGTTGCAATATCGGTGTGCATCAAATGGGCAAAATCACGTTCATTCGTCACGATCGCGTAATCGCGTTCACTCATCCTTTGACCTTTCAGGATGCTTCACAGCATCGGGAGATAAATTGGGTTGTAAATGACCAAAACGTCGACCTAATGTGGATAAGAAATACCGTCCACTTTGATACCCTAATTGGTAATCCGTTTCTAATGACAATAAAGCACTGCCAAGCAGAGACGATTGCAAGGGTTTAGGCGGAAAGATCTCATAAATAGTAACGTCATCAGGCGGATTGTTTAAAAACGATTGTGTCTGTCGGTAGCTCGCTTCGTGCTCCAACAGAAGTTCAATCATATCAGCAACTTTGGTTTTACCAAATGCGCCTTTGAATTTACCAATCCAATCATGGTGATATTCCACATGAATGGGCACCGTACGAATTACCACAATATGTCGATAACCTCGAGCATAAGCCTCTTCCACGGGAATGGGAGCGGTTACCCCGCCATCAAACCATGGTTCATGCTCATTACAAACAGGCTTTCGGTGTAACATCGGAATGGCACAAGACGCTTTTAATGCCATGTCCCAATGCTCATTATCCAAATCAAAATAATGCGTTTCAAAAGTATCAGCATGACTGGCACACGCTAATACGGTTCGCCCTTGCATATTCGAATGACCTTTTTGCCAATCCAAACGCAGTCGCGTTTGTGTCTGCTCCACCAGCCAATCTAAATTAAGCCCTTCTCCACCTCTTAAAAAACGAAAAAGGTCAAAAAAATCTTGAGCTGTGGTGGCCTCTGTAATCACACGATAAGCGTGCTGATTTTGACCACAAATATAAGACGCCAGATTTAATGATCCAGCCGATGTACCTATTAATAATGAAAACGGATTAAAATCGGCTTCCAAAAAAGCGTCCAACACCCCTGCGGTAAAGATACCACGTTGACCGCCACCTTCGGTGACTAAAGCAACCTTATCGACAGCTGAATGGGAGTGGGAAAGCGGCTCAAAACTGCGTACTGAGCACGAAATGTGTTGACCTTGCAATGTACACTCCTCATTTATCACTCACAACGAAATGAGTTAATGCACGCTAAGGGTAATCATCGACCAGAATGATTAACATTTAATTTTGATTAACCATGATTAATCAATATTTAATCTCCGTATATAGTACTTATTTCATTTATTTATTCTATTTATATTTCAATGACTTTATTTATCATTATTGAGAAATAACGCATTAATAAGTGACACAGAAAGGAAAATCTCATTACAATGGTTTTCTTCTCATAGGGGTGCAACACGCTGAGACTGCCTTGCGCAGAACCCTTTGAACCTGAACCAGATAATGCTGGCGTAGGCATTGAGAACGTCCCAATGATGAGGTCACACTGCCTTTACATCGAGTACACTCAAACCTGTGCCATGGCTAATACATAAAGTCGATTCTTATCGAACTTGGAGCACATGGTGAAAAAAACACTTTCCGCAATAACCTTATTGGTCTTATCCAGCTCGGCCTGGGCTGGCACACCCGCGAATACCTTAACTGTCTATACCTATGGTTCATTCGCTTCCGAATGGGGACCTGGGCCCGCCATCAAAAAAGCCTTCGAGAAAAAATACGACTGCACATTAAATTATGTTGCACTTGATGATGGTGTTTCGATCTTAAATCGATTACGCATGGAAGGAAAAAACACACAAGCTGATGTCATTTTGGGCTTAGACAGTAATTTAATGATCGAAGCAGAACAAACGGGCTTATTGGCAAAAAGTGATGTCGATACGTCTAATTTAACCGTCCCTAATGGTTGGCATAATCCGTATTTTGTGCCTTACGACTATGGTTATTTTGCGTTTATTTATGACTCAACAAAATTAAAAAATCCACCCACCAGCATGGCAGAGTTACTCAGCCGTAAAGACATCAGTGTTATTTATGAAGATCCTCGTACCTCAACCCCAGGACAAGGCTTACTGTTATGGATGAAGGATTTATACGGCAATAAAGCGTCAACGGCATGGCAACAATTAGCGAAAAAAACCGTTACCGTTACGAAAAGCTGGTCTGAAGCTTATAATATGTTCTTGAATGGGGAGTCTGATATGGTGCTCTCTTACACCACTTCCCCCGCATACCACATTATGGAAGAACACAAATACCAATATAAAGCCGCAGACTTTAAAGAAGGCAATTATTTGCAAGTGGAAGTCGCCGCGCGCCTGAATACGAGTAAACATCCAAAACTGGCGAAAGAATTTATGCAGTTTATTATTAGCCCAGCTTTCCAATCACAAATCCCGACGGGAAATTGGATGTACCCTGTCATTAAAGAACGATTACCCAAAGCCTTTGAGCAATTGCCTATTCCTACCAAAGCGTTAGAAATCCCACAACAACAAGTGGCAAAACAGCGTTTGAACTGGATCCGTGAATGGCAACAAGCTTTGATTCAATAAGGACGTTCTGTGAATATTCGTTGGCAATGGTCGAGTAACTGGCTCGGCTTGCTTTCTGCAACAGGCATTGTGTGTGTCGTGATCGGAGCCATTGTGGCTCTGATTGCACAGTCACAAGGTTTTGACCCTATTACTTTATGGCACGATAGCTATCTACGTTACATCACCCGCTTTACCTTTTATCAAGCCTTCTTATCGACCCTTTTAAGTATGTTACCCGCAATTCCCATTGCCTATGCGTTATCACGGCGTCAGTTTTGGGGCAGAGCGACGCTGCTTCGATTATTTTCCATGACTTTAGTGCTCCCAGTATTGGTCGCAGTATTTGGTCTGCTAAGCATCTATGGTAATGCAGGATTGCTTGCGCACGTTTTTGAATATTTTGGTCACAAACTGCCTTTTAGTATCTATGGTTTAACGGGTATTTTATTAGCGCATGTTTTTCTTAACTTGCCGTTCGCGACTCGCTTATTGCTGCAAAGTTTAGAAACCATTCCTTTTGAGCAACACAAGCTAGCCGCCCATCTGGGCTTTACTGGATGGCAAAAATTCAAGTTAATCGCATGGCCTCGATTAAGAGAACAATTGCCTCACGTTGCCGGGCTCGTTTTTATGCTCTGCTTTACCAGCTTCGCCGTCATTATGACATTAGGCGGTGGGCCTAAAGCAACGACGATTGAACTAGCTATCTACCAAGCGCTAAGGTATGACTATCAATTGT
>CAMQZF010000138.1 GCA_947039525.1 uncultured Photobacterium sp.
TTAATTCAGCAAGGATTACAGCTATTAATTCAGTATCCTTACCCAGAGCTGCTACCCAAACACGCCTATAAAAAACAAATCGACATCAATCAAGCCTTGCATCAAATTCATCAACCCTTACCAAACAGCAATCCTGAGCAGTTTGAGTTAGGGCAACATCCGGCACAGTTGCGCTTAATCATAGAAGAATTATTAGCTCAAAACGTCTCTATGTTAGCCGCGCGTCACGACAGTAACCAACGATCGACTTGGGCGTTGCCAGCTTGTGATGCCTTAAAGCACGCCCTTTTAGAAAAATTGCCTTTTCATCCAACAGGGGCACAACAACGCGTTGTGACCGAAATTGAAAACGATCTGACCAAGTCTTATCCCATGTTACGTTTAGTTCAAGGGGATGTAGGTTCCGGCAAAACCTTGGTTGCCGCTCTTGCTGCATTACGCGCAATTCAACATGGATATCAAGTCGCGCTCATGGCACCCACAGAGTTATTAGCAGAACAACACGCTCAAAACTTCGCGGCTTGGTTTGAACCTTTGGGATTAAGTGTCGGCTGGTTAGCTGGAAAGCTGAAAGGCAAAGCGCGTGAAATCCAGTTAGCTAATATTGCAAACGGCAGCGCTAATATGGTGGTTGGTACTCACGCCTTATTTCAAGAACACGTGAAGTTTCAAAAATTGGCTTTAGTGATCATCGATGAACAACATCGATTTGGCGTGGATCAACGCTTAGAACTGAGAGAAAAAGGATCAAAAGATGGGCGTTACCCACACCAACTTATTATGACTGCAACCCCCATTCCCCGAACATTAGCCATGACGGCTTACGCCGATTTGGATACGTCAGTCATTGACGAGTTACCACCAGGGCGAACCCCCATTACTACCGTCGCCGTCAGTGATCAGCGGCGCCAAAGCATCATTGAACGCATTCGAGCCGTATGCACCACAGAAAAACGTCAGGTTTACTGGGTGTGTACCTTAATCGATGAATCCGAAGCCTTAGAAGCTCAAGCCGCATCGGATACGGCAACAGAACTGACCATCGCTTTACCAGAATTAAACATTGGACTGGTACACGGGCGAATGAAAGCACCTGAAAAACAAGCCATCATGGCACAATTCAAAACCGGAGATCTGGACTTACTGGTTGCGACAACCGTGATAGAGGTTGGGGTTGATGTGCCAAATGCCAGCTTAATGATTATCGAAAATGCTGAACGCCTAGGACTTGCCCAACTGCATCAACTTCGTGGACGAGTGGGACGTGGCAAAGTTGCCAGCCATTGTGTCTTACTGTATCACCCGCCGCTATCGAACATCGCACAGCAGCGTCTCGCTGTTCTCAGGGAAAGCTGTGATGGATTTATCATTGCTCAACGCGATCTCGAAATACGCGGCCCAGGCGATGTACTCGGTACCAAACAAACGGGTATGCACGAATTTAAAATTGCTGACCTCATTCGTGATCAACACTGGATCCCACACATTCAGCATCTTGCCAAAGCGCTCTACGATCACAATCCCAATAAAGCAAAAGCCTTAATGCATCGCTGGCTTGGTACTCAAAATCATTACGTTAATGCATAAAAAAAGCCCCAAAATGGGGCTTTAAAAGTAAAAAATCGCATTAAGACAGTTTGATCAATGGCAAACTCACCTGAACGCGTAATCCACCTTCTGTTCGATTCGTAACCAAGATTATACCTTCGTGTTGATCGATAATCCGCTTCACTATCGCCAATCCCAGCCCAGTACCTTCAATTTCATTACCACGAGCAGAATCACCACGCGTTAAGGGTTGGAACATACGAGGCACTAGCTCAGGATCAATGCCCGGTCCATCATCTTCCACGCAATACCAAGCAAATTGACGATCGACACTGGTTCCACTGGAAATACGAATCCAGCCATCACCATAACGACGCGCGTTCACCACCAAATTAGCCACAGTACGTTTCAATGCCACATAGTTCACTTGCACAACACCCGGAATCTCCGCCAAAGCGATCTCAATCGGTTGAGTCAATGACTGCTCGGCATGTTGTACTTCCTGTAGCATCATATTCAAATCAACATTTTCCGTATCTTGCTGCTGAGTCGATTTCACGTAATCCATAAATTGACTGATGATCTGATTACAATCTTCCGTATCACGCGCAATACTTTCCGCCAAATAATCATCTTCTGCAGACATCATTTCCGTCGCTAACCGAATCCGTGTCAGCGGGGTTCGTAAATCATGGCTTACACCCGCCATCAATAACGCACGATCATCTTCTAACTGCTGAATACCCATCGCCATCTGATTAAAGGCATGCGTCACTGCTCGTACTTCTGATGCCCCTTGTACCGACAACTCAGGAGGCATATCCCCTTTTGCGACCACTAATGCCGCACGCTCAAGCGCCACTAAGGGTCGGTTTTGAATGCGAATAAAGAGCCAAGCACCCGCAATCATCAAACAAGAAATCAACAAACTGAAGAGAAATAACGGGATAAAATCGTCTTGTTTTAAATCAGACAATGGAACTCGAATCACATAATTCGGTAATGCTTCTGAACGCATCCACAAAGCATAATTTTGTGGGCCTTTCAGTAACCGTACTTGCGTTGGTGAGTTCAATTCTTTCGTCATTTCATCACTAAGAAAATCGATCTGGCGCGCGTCATCAAAGGTTTTTGCCTGAGGATCAACAACAGGGATTAAACTCACCCCTAATTGTTCCAATAATTGACGTCGAGCAGGCTTACCCAAATGCATGACTTGATTGCCATGTAAGGTGACATTTTCTTTCGCCATTAAGCGAATTTCATAGGAGAGAATGCGATTGAATTGCTGCAAGCTAGGAAGGACGGCGTAATTAACAATAGCGATGTAAGATAAAATCTGGCTTGCGAAAAGCAAGCCAGCCAACAGAATCAACGTACGAGTAAAGGTCGTACGCGGTGATAAGCGCATCGCTTATTCCTCTTCAGTACCATCTGGTACAAATACGTAACCCAATCCCCATACCGTTTGAATGTAACGAGGACGACTTGGATCTTCTTCAACCATACGACGCAAACGAGAAATTTGAACGTCAATAGAACGTTCCATTGCAGAATACTCACGACCACGCGCCATGTTCATCAATTTGTCACGAGACATTGGCTCACGAGCATTTGTGACCAAGGCTTTCAACACGGCAAACTCACCCGAAGTCAGTGGCATTGGCTCTTCACCACGGAACATTTCACGAGTGCCTAAGTTCAGACGGAATGCACCAAACTCAACAATCTTGCTGTTTGCGCTCGGCGCACCAGGCGCTTCAATCGTTTGACGACGCAGAACAGCACGAATACGCGCTAACAATTCACGCGGATTGAACGGCTTTGGTAGGTAATCATCAGCACCCACTTCCAAACCAACGATGCGATCCACTTCATCGCCTTTTGCCGTCAGCATCAAAATTGGCAGCATGTTATTTGCATTACGCAAACGACGACAGATAGACAAACCGTCTTCACCCGGTAGCATCAAATCCAATACCATCAAATGAAAGGTTTCACGAGCCAACAGACGATCCATTTGCTCACTGTTTGCAACAGCACGCACTTGGAATCCCTGCTCAGACAGGTAACGCTCTAATAACGCACGCAAACGCATATCGTCATCGACCACTAAGATTTTATAATTTTCCTGCATAACTCACCTTTTGGTATCCATTCTGTCGAAATCAGCCACTCGCTAGACAAATAAACGGTGCTGCATTCTCAGCAAATTCATCGAAAAAAGAGATGTAACGTAAAATAAAAAACCAACAAACTCTTTTTCAGACTGTAAATTGTATTAAATATTATTAATTATCCAAAATATTACACATAAGCATTTTTTTGCGTAACTAAAAAATCTTTTTTTTTTAATAAAAATTCAAGAAATCAAAGGCTAAAACAACAAAAATGAACAAAAACAACAAGTAACAAAAATGACAAAATTTCATAAAACAGGACGAAAACAAAGGCAAAATAGTCATTTTATTGACCATCATTATCGGAGTATCAATATCACAACATCATGGATTTATTTCATTCAGAACTAATACAATTCATTAACGCATTAAGTTTGAAAAAACGAACCATCATTTTGTCATAAAAGAAAAAATCTCACTCATTCTTGGCTATTTTATTAAGCAAGCTGCATCAGAAGCGACAAACGATAGAAGAAGAAAAAATGAAAAAGAAATATTCCCATAGAGGCATACTCAAGACATAAATTAATCAGGGGACATTGATCGAAACAAGAATGAATAACCAATCTCTCCTAATGGAAAAAAGTTAAGCCAATGCATTGTTGTTTTTATCGTATTCAATCGAGTTAACGAACCATGTTTTATCACCATCAGGCGTATTCACTGTAAACTCATCATCCACTTCTTTTTTTAATAAAGCCCGTGCCATTGGTGAATCAATAGAAATGTACCCTTTTGCATCCCCATAAATTTCTTCAGGACCAACAATACGAAATGTCTTAATGTCGCCCGCATCATTCTCAATCTCAACCCACGCGCCAAAAAATACTTTGCCCTCTTGCTCTGGCGAGTAATCAATCACAGTAATCTCAGGCAATAACTTTCGCAGAAAACGAACTCGACGATCAATTTGTCGCAGAATACGTTTGTTAAACGTGTAATCGGCATTTTCTGAACGATCACCAAGGCTGGCCGCCCACGTGACAATTTTCGTAATTTCAGGCCGTTTTTCATTCCAAAGGTAGTCATGCTCCTCTTTCAACTTGTTATAGCCTTCTCTTGTGACTAATTTCGTTTTCAAGCCAATATGCTCCTGATTTTTTGATGGTTAATTTTGAAAGGGTTTCTTTTTTACGTCAATCATCATGAATATTGATGACCAAAAACACCAAACAAAATATTCATAAGAAAAACGCTCAGACTCTAATTGAAATTGAAGCGAATACAGCCACATCATCAACGAAAGATCTAATACAATGCTGCGTGATAAAAAACACAGACGATTGGTGTTCCACTTGCCACAGATCAAGCAGCCCGTAGAATACCTCTATTGTTAGTCAATAAGAGTATCTGGGATGAGCCAAGCAATTAACCAACAAATTGCCACTGAGTTAAACGTCAATCTGGCGCAAATTAACGCCGCAGTGACGTTACTGGATGACGGTAATACCGTGCCTTTCGTTGCCCGTTATCGAAAAGAAGTCACAGGTGGACTGGACGATACCCAACTGCGTGATTTAGAAAGTCGCTTAGGTTACCTAAGAGAGTTGGATGATCGCCGTCAGACCATTCTCAAAGCCATCACCGAACAGGGAAAATTGACGCCCGAATTACACCAGCAGATCCAACAAGCAGACAGCAAAACCCGTCTAGAAGATCTGTATCTACCTTACAAAGTCAAACGCCGAACCAAAGGGCAAATTGCGATTGAGGCTGGCTTAGAGCCGTTAGCCGATCAATTATGGGGCAACCCAAGCTTCAATCCCGAAGAAACCGCCGTAACCTTTTTCAATACCGAACACAATATTCTCGACAGTAAAGCCGCCTTAGACGGAGCTCGCGCGATTTTGATGGAGCGATTTGCAGAAGATGCCGCTTTACTTGAAAAAATTCGCCAACATCTCAACACACAAGCAGAGCTCACATCACGTGTGATTGACGGCAAAGAAAACGACGGTGCAAAGTTTAAAGATTATTTTGACCACCATGAAGCCATCAAACAAGTACCGTCACACCGTGCTCTTGCTATGTTCCGTGGGCGTAACGAAGGTTTTTTACAGCTTTCCCTCAATGCAGATCCAATCCAAGATCCGACTGAGCGCAACCGCAGTTCCTACTGTGAAGTGATTATTACCAATCATTATGGGATCACTCTCGCGGATCAACCGGCGGATCCATGGCGTAAACAAGTTATTAGTCGGACATGGCGCATTAAAATCTTAATGCACATGGAAACGGAACTGATGAGCTTATTAAAAGAGCGCGCCGAAGACGAAGCCATGCAAGTGTTCGCCAACAACCTCAAGGATCTGTTAATGGCAGCTCCCGCTGGTCCTCGCGTCACGCTGGCACTCGATCCTGGCTTACGTACAGGCAGTAAAATTGCCGTCATTGACTCGACAGGCAAAGTGTTGGATACCGACACCATCTACCCACACCAACCCCATAATAAATTGGCACAATCAGCCACCACAGTATTAGCCCTGATCAAAAAACACAATGTCACCTTAATTGCGATTGGGAATGGCACGGCCTCTCGCGAAACAGATAAGTTTGTTGCGGATCTGATTAAGCAGCATGATCTCAAAGTACAGAGTGTTATGGTCAGCGAAGCGGGCGCTTCAGTCTACTCAGCCTCAGAATTAGCAGCAAACGAGTTTCCAAATCTCGATGTGTCTTTACGCGGCGCGGTTTCTATCGGTCGACGCTTGCAAGATCCATTAGCAGAATTAGTGAAAATTGATCCAAAAGCCATTGGTGTTGGTCAATATCAGCATGATGTGAGCCAAAACCAATTGGCAAAACGTCTTGATGCTGTCGTTGAAGATTGTGTAAACGCAGTGGGTGTGGACGTCAATATGGCGTCAGCAGCACTACTGAATCGTGTGGCTGGACTCAGTGCCACCTTAGCGCAAAACATCGTCAATCACCGTGATGAAAACGGCCCCTTTATTTCTCGTTCCGCTTTAAAGAAAGTCGCGCGGTTAGGACCAAAAGCATTTGAACAATGTGCGGGTTTCCTACGCATTTTAAATGCCAAAAACCTATTAGACAGCTCAGCGGTTCACCCAGAATCTTATGATGTTGTAAAAGCCATGGCAGCACAAAGTGGCAAAGCTCTTGATGCCCTCATTGGCAATCGTGAGTTTTTGCGCACATTAAAGCCACAGGAATACGTCACAGAAACCGTTGGTTTACCGACAGTCACCGATATCATCAGTGAATTGGATAAACCAGGGCGCGATCCTCGCCCTGAATTCAAAACGGCTACCTTTGCCGACGGTATTCATGAAGTGAAAGATCTGCAACCAAGTATGATTTTGGAAGGCGTAATTACAAACGTTACCAATTTTGGTGCTTTCGTGGACATTGGTGTCCATCAGGATGGTTTAGTCCACATCTCCGCGCTCTCTGATAAATTCATCAGCGATCCACGCGAAGTGGTTAAAGCCGGTGACGTAGTGAAAGTCAAAGTCATGGAAGTGGACATAGCACGTAAACGTATTGCTCTTTCCATGCGTTTAAGCGATGAACCAGGACAGGAAAAACCGACACGCAACAACACGCCGCGTACGACAACCCAGCAAAAACCACAAACCACACGACCAACTTCACCACCTAAAAAGGATCTAGGAGGTGCAATGGGCGGCGCTTTTGCAGCGGCTTTTGCGAAAGCAAAAAAATAAAAAGTCATAATCCACCAATAAAAAGAGAGCTTCGGCTCTCTTTTTATTTTCACGATACATTGAAAA
>CAMQZF010000139.1 GCA_947039525.1 uncultured Photobacterium sp.
CTTTAATGTTGCAATAAATAAAAAACACAATTATTTATAACAATGTATTCATTAAAAGATAACGAAATCTTATATTCCGAAATAAAATATTATATCCATTGGAAACATAAGGATAATGCTATTCAGACAGTCTTAATAAGCCGTCTGATATAAGAATAAAGACATTTTTTTTGTCACAATAAATGCTTCTCTATCGATAAAAAGAAAACATATCGATAAAAAGAAAAAGCATTTATGGATTTAGGCTGGATTCCATTTCCCCACCGTTAATCTCTTTCTGCAATTAACAAAGTCAGGCCTCAAAAATACTTAATGTATGGATTATTAGAGAAATTACACGATGAAAAAATATGATGCCCTCTTTAAAGAAGGCCAAGCGCATTTAGAGAGCTTACGACAGCTACCAGCTCGAAAAGATCAGCGCTTTTCTGAGTTCTTGGCAGAAAAAGGCATTAGCCGTCGTAGCTTTATGAAATGGTCTGCTGGCATCACTGCATTATTAGCATTGCCATTAGAGTTCACTCCTATGGTAGCCGAAGCTGCGGAGCTGGCTGATCGCGTACCGCTTATTTGGCTAAGTCTGGCTGAATGTACCGGTTGTTCTGAGTCTTTGTTACGCAGCAGCAATCCGGGCGTTGGCGCACTGATTTTTGATTACGTTTCTTTAGAGTACAGCGACGTCTTAATGGCCGCTTCTGGTCAACAAGCGGAAGAAAATCTAGAAAACGCAATCAAAAATTACAAAGGCAAATACCTACTTGCCGTTGAAGGTGGTGTACCAACAGCCAATAACGGCATGTTCTTAACCATCGGCAGCAAAGCACGTACCGGTCTTGAAATCGTAAAAGAAGCCGCTGCAAATGCGGGCGCGGTATTGTGCGCCGGTACTTGTGCATCATTCGGTGGTATTCAAGCCGCAGCGCCAAACCCAACAGGTGCAAAAGGCGTGGGTGCTGTGATCACACAACCTGTGATCAACTTGGGCGGCTGTCCTGCAAGTGCAAACAACATTGTAGGTACATTAATGTACTACATCATGTTTGGTCGTAAGCCACCATTGGATATGTTTAATCGTCCTAAGTGGGCTTACAAAGCACGTGTTCACGATAACTGTGAGCGTCGTGGTCACTTTGATGCGGGTGAATTCGTTGAGCAATTCGGCGATGACAATGCAAAAAATGGCTACTGCTTGTACAAACTAGGTTGTAAGGGCCCTTACACTTACAACAACTGTCCTTCAGAGCGTTTCAACCAACACACCAGCTGGCCAGTCATGGCAGGTCACGGTTGTATCGGTTGTTCTGAGCCTGACTTCTGGGACACCATGTCTGACTTTGAAAAACCATTGGGTGTAAAACTGTTACACGGTTTGGATCTGGACGCAGACAACATCGGTTTGGGTGTATTGGGTTTAACCGCATTGGGCATTGGTGCTCATGCCGTTACTAGCCTATTTATGGGTCACGATAAATCCGCCCATGATCATGACCAAAATGAAGACAAATCAAAATCAGAAAGTGAGAATAAATAATGAGTCAACGTGTTGTTATTGACCCAATTACCCGTATTGAAGGTCACCTACGCATTGAAGTAGAAGTCGATCAAAATAATGTGATCCAAAAAGCCTACTCATCTTCAACCCTATTCCGTGGTATTGAAGTGATCATGAAAGGCCGTACGCCTTTCGATGCAGGTCTTTTGGTTCAACGTATTTGTGGTGTTTGTACGTATTCTCACTACCGTGCAGGCACAGAAGCAGTTGAAAATGCGCTTGGCATCGATATTCCTTACAACGCAAAATTAATTCGTAGCTTGATGCAGTCTGTACTCTTCATGCACGATCACCTAGTACATTTCTATTTCCTACACGGCCTAGATTGGGTGGATGTGGTTTCTGCACTGAAAGCGGATCCAAAGAAAGCCGCTGCTGTAGCAATGAAGTACTCAAAAGAACCAATCTTTGCAGGTGAAGGTGATTTAATTGCCGTTCAAACCAAAGTACAAAAATTGGTAGACAGTGGTCGTTTAGGTCCATTTGCCAACGCGTACTGGGGCAACAAAACCTACAAATTTACGCCAGAACAAAACTTGATTGCTTTGTCTCACTACTTGAACGCATTAGAAGTTCAACGTGTGGCAGCACAAGCAATGGCGATCTTTGGTGGTAAAAACCCACATCCACAATCTTTAGTCGTGGGTGGTATTACCTCTGTTCGTGACATGCTAAGCCCTGCACGTCTGCAAGAGTTCAAAGCCAAAGTTGAACACGTAAAACAATTCGTTGATCGTGCTTACCAAGCTGATATTTTGATGGCAGCTGACGCCTACAAAACCGAACCAAGTGTATTGGGCGGCTGTAACGTTCGTAACTTTATGTCTACGGATGAGTTCTACGTCGGCCACAATCAGTGGGCAAGCCTAGGTGGTTACATTCAAAACAGTGATTTGAGCAACGTACAAAACATTGACCAAACTCTGATTAAAGAAGACGTCACTCACTCTTGGTACAAAGGTGACAAACCTTTAAACCCATTCAATGGTGAAACCATTCCTGAGCACACACCATTCATTGAGCGCGATACCGTTTACGGTAAATTGCCAACCATCAATGAAGACGGTAAGTACTCTTGGGTTAAATCCCCACGTTACAATGGTGAGCCTGTTGAAGTGGGTCCATTAGCAACCGTATTGGTTAACTACGCAAAAGGCGTCCCTTTTGTGAAAAAAGCCGTTGACGATTTATTGGCTGCTACTGGCTTACCTGTCGCTGCGCTATACACCACATTGGGTCGTACTGCTGCACGTATGATCAACTGTCGTCATGCGATAAATGCCGCTGAGCAAGCGTTTGAAAGCCTAGTTGCCAACGTAATGGGCGATGAAAGCACTTACGTACTGCCAAACTTAGATCCGAATAAAGAATACAAAGGTGTCGCTTTCCGCTTAGCACCTCGTGGCGTATTAAGTCACTGGGTTCGCATCAAAGGCGGTTTAGTTGAAAACTACCAAGCCGTTGTACCAACCACTTGGAACGCAAGCCCAATCGACGGGAATGGCAAAGTCGCTCCTTATGAAGCCTCTTTGGTGGGTCTGAAACTAGAAGATCCGAAGAAACCATTGGAAGTGTTGCGTGTGATTCACTCATTTGACCCTTGCATGGCGTGTGCGGTTCACGTAATGGATTACAAAGGTCAAGAATTGGGTCAATTCCGCATCGATCCAAACGGTTTATAAATACAGGTCTTTAAGATTAAGGCGACATTATGATGTCAGATAAATCAGACAATACGCTGTATAAAAAGGTACTGGTTTTCAGTGCTGCTACACGTATTTTCCACTGGTTGCGTGCTCTGTCGATTCTGGTTTTAATTGTGACCGGTTTCTACATCGCCAACCCGTTTTTACAAGGTCCAAGCAGCAGTAACGTGCTGCTTATGGGCTGGGTGCGTTTTGTTCACGTTGTATTCGGCTTTATCTTTATTGCCGTTACCGTCTCGCGCTGTTACATGTTTGTCTTCAGCCGAAGCAGTCGTAATGAACGACGGTCTTTATTGGATGTTTTCAGTATTAAAAGCTGGATCATTCAAATTAAATCCTACTTCTGGGTGGGTCACTTAAAGCATCAAGGGGTATATGGGCCATTGCAATACATGACCTATTTATTCTTAACCTTAGTGGCGATTCTAATGGGAATCACCGGTTTGGTGCTTTACGCGGCAGACTTCCATTTGGGGTTAGGTGGCTGGCTACAAACACCTGCGTTGTGGATCCAACACATGATGGGCGGTCTGGCGGATGTTCGCTTATGGCACAGCCGTTTAATGTGGGTCTTCATCGTCTTTATTCTGGTTCACGTTTACCTTGTTATTTGGACAAGTTTACGCTTCAACCATAATGGTGTTGATTTGATGGTCTCAGGTAAAAATTACGTACCGTGTGACAAAGATGATCACCACAACCAATAGAGTTAATCCTAACACATGAAAATACTGATTTTAGGTATTGGTAATGTGCTGTACGCCGATGAGGGCATCGGCGTACATTTTGCGCGTTACATTGAAAAAAATTACCATTTCACTAGCACAGAACACACCCTTGAATTCATGGATGGTGGCACACTCGCACAAGGGTTAATTCCTTCTATCGTGCAATATGACCATGTCATCATTGTCGATACGGTTAACGTTCCAACTGCACCATGCGGTGATGTGTATTTCTTTAACTATGAGCAAGCGCCTGCTGAAATTGATTGGCAAGGTAGCGCACACGAAGTCGAAATGCATCAAACTTTAATCATGATGGAAATGGTGGGCGATCGTCCTGAAACGTTCATTTTAGGTGTTACCCCTCGCGTATTGGAATCCATGAGCTTCTCACTGTCGGATGAAATTTACGCTGCTGTACCTGTCATGGAAAAAGCCTTATTTACGCATTTAAGTCAGCTGAATGTGCAACACCAACGTGTGGGGCAATACAGCATCGATCATAATATTCAAGATTCTTTTAAATACTGAGTAACCGATGAAAATTCGATTTAACTTTTTCTGTCATCAGCCTGTGCCGTTTTACGACACCCTGTGTGACCAATTTGCCCATGATCATGCACTTGTGCAACGTCATGGTTACCACGATCACGCTTATTATTTGGAAGCCGAAGGCCAACAAACTGAGCTGGAAGCTTTAGCAGAAAAAGTGGCGATCGATTTTCCGGTTTCAATTTATTTAAAAGAAGCCAATATTGTCGAGATTGAAAATTTTTCACCAATCTCGACCTCTCTTTCTGCACTGTCCAACACAAGCACCGAACAAGCGTATTGCAATCACTGCCTGACTCAAGTAGCGAGTCATCAATCTGTAACATTTGGCGATTTAGTGTTGCCTTGCCCGTATTGCCATGGTGAAACGCAAGCAGAACCAACAACAGCAGAGAAATTACGAACTCAAATTGACGAACTGATGCAATCAGGTCGATTAACGATCCAATCTCATGGACAAAACATTCAATTGGTTTTGCCAAAAACAGGATCAACCAGTGGTGATATTTTAATTACACACCCAACCACCATTAAACGTCATTTTGCCTTAAGTGATGATCAAATATTAGCCTTAAGCAGCATTGAAAAGCCCGCCTTGGTGATCATTCCATCCAGCAGTAATGCGCACCTTACCCCTCGTATTTATCAAGGTTTTTTAGCACAAGACCGTCATACGCTAGCCTTGAGTGAATTACTGCGTTTAAAAGGCATTGATTGGGTCTTTATCGAAAGTGCATCACCACTCTCTCTATTACGTGTCACTCGCTATGATCAACGCTGGGTGCCAGTAAGCTTTAAACGTAACGCGACCTCCGTATTTCACGGTATGCCTGAGCCTCTACGCGATCAAGTTTCCACATTAGAGCATTCGGCTCACTATCAAAATAACACCGTCACCGTCATTCAAAATAAAAACAGTCATGAGCCAACATTAGCCACCAAATGGCACACTCAAGCCATCTTGCATGCCTCAAAAGCACATTACGATTTAAGTCGCCAACACGCGAGTTTATTGCAGCTGAGCCAAACGGATGGTGGGGAGTTTTTAACCCTAGGCTTATTAAACGATGCACATTCTCTGTTTAAACTCAATCCATTACCAACCTCAGGCGAAGCGATTTTTGATGAGTTAGTCTTAGGTGGATACCAACCATTAATTGAAAAGTATATTGCACGTTGGCCTGAGCGTATGCGCATTCTGATGGATCATACTTTGCCTGAAGTCACCAATAGCTTCAGTGCCATTTGGTCACTTACCGCTATTTTACTGGGTCTTTACCGACCAGAACAACCAGGAAAAGGGCAGGAATATTTGCACGCCAGCGCACTGACCTATCAAGGTCACAATGGTCCAGGTATTGATTATCAATTAAAAAATGGTGAACTGGATTGGGCAAAAACCTTAGCCAGTGTGATGAGCTTTTTACTTGCTGATGATAATCATATTAATAAAATTGCGTACGGTTGTTATGACTCTTTAGCCGATGCCCTATCAACTTGGGCTGAAGAACAACAAGATGCCATTAATGTTGGAACTGTTGTGGTGACGGGTGATGAACTAAACAACACCTTGCTCTTTGAACGAATTCGGTTACGCTTAGGCAAAAATATTCCGATGATCATTACACCTGACTTTGGGCTTGCTGATCTTGCCTCTGTTGTCGGTGGTTTGTATCTTCCTCAACGTCAGATTTATTAATTATGTGTATAGCCATTCCATCCAAAGTACTGAGTATCGATTTAAACAACAACAGCATTCAAGTCGATACCTTAGGACAGCAGCGCGAAGCGAAACTGCATCTATTAATGGATCCACCTGAAATTGGCAGTTATGTCCTCATTCATGCCAATTTTGTCATGGAAACCATGGAGGAAGCCGACGCACTAGAAAGCTTAAAAGTCTATGAAGAGTTAATTCAAAACATGTCGATGTTGGAATCTTAAACAACACGTCTTCATACCGACATGAATGATTTAACAAAAAAGAAAAAGCCGCACTATTGCAGTGCGGCTTTAATGTATCTGACACGTTATCACAGCGTGTGGAGCAAAAAACATGAAGCTTTATCAAGACCAACGTCTACCTACTCAGCACACGTGGCTTATTACAAACACAGGTTGTTGCATGTAGCTGCTATTACTTTAGATAAAAGAACGCTGCGTTGTTTACAGTGAAGAAGAAAACATAAATCAAAACAACACGATAACGCGGTACTTCGGATGTACATTTTACGGGTTTACAACTTTGCTCGTTACAAAGTGCACAATGTGCGATGTTTGCAGAAACTGCTAAACCGATAACAAGAGCAAAGGAACAGCAAAAAAAAGTGTTACTACCAAATTGTATTCATGCTGAGTGTTCTCTCAGCCGGTATCGTTCCAGATAAAACATGAAACACAAAAGCGAAGAACGATACAAAGATGAATAATAAGCCCCGTAAAGCCATATCCTCCGATTGAGGTATAAACAAACTGCTTATTACTTATCTTAAAATAACTATGGTCTAGAATATTTTATTCTGCAAATTTTTTGCATCACTTTATTTAAAGAAATAGAGAAAAAAACTAACAAACCGAAATTTAAAACGAATGAAAAATCAAATAATTAGAAAAATAAAGAACAAATAAGTTATTGATTTTTTAATCATTAAAAAGATCGTTAATAAGAGATAAATAAAAATAAAGCCTTTTTAAAAAAGGTGTTGTTTTCACCATAGCTTTACATAACGATCAATCACTTAAATCAAAATCTGCACCATACCTCTGCATAATTTAGTACCATACACCTGCATAATATTTACGTAATTACTCTAATTTCGGTAGTGACTCCAATTCGTTGCATGAGATATCTAACTCTTATTGAGGTCTTATTT
>CAMQZF010000140.1 GCA_947039525.1 uncultured Photobacterium sp.
TGGCTTCCACGCAGTCGATTCATCTGCAGTAGCATTTGAAATCGCAGCGAAAGGTGCATTCCGTCAATCTCTACCTAAAGCAGGTGCTCAACTTCTTGAGCCAATCATGAACGTAGACGTGTTCACTCCTGATGATCACGTTGGTGATGTTATTGGTGACTTGAACCGTCGTCGCGGCATGATCAAAGATCAACAAGCTGGCGTTACTGGCGTACGTATTAAAGCTGACGTTCCTCTTTCTGAGATGTTCGGTTACATTAGTACTCTACGTACAATGACTTCTGGTCGTGGTCAGTTCTCTATGGAGTTCGCACACTACTCAGCATGTCCTATGAACGTAGCTGAAGCAGTAATTGCTAAAGTTAAAGAAGAAAAAGCAAAGAAATAATTTAATTATTTATTGCTAACTCTTTTAAGCCCCAATCGAAAGATTGGGGCTTTTTTTGTCATGTCAAATTGGAGTTTTAGAGTCAAAATCAGTTGAAAAACAAGGCTTTATGAATTCAATTAAGCCATTCAGAGCAGGGCCTCGTTGATGCTGTCGGCTAACAATGTAATCAATTGCTGTAAGCCAGCCATGTCGTTCAAAAACAACGTCTAACTCTACCAATTCTCCTCGCTTTAAGGCCGTTTTAACCATGTGTTCGGGAAGAGAAGCCCAACCTAATCCTTCAATGACCATTTTTTTGATAATGGCATGATTGCTGCCATACCATACTTGACTTGAAATCGTATTCGTAAACCACAGTACTTTGCCATTACGGGCTTTTACGACCAATTGTCGATAATGGCGTAATTGTCCATCGTCGATTTCTTGTAAGGGGGCTAAGGGGTGATTGGGTGCTACGACGGTAATGAATTTATTGTAGCCAATATGGAAAAAGTCGATGTCATCTGGAATGTGTCCAGACGCATAAAAAAGTCCTAATTGAGCAGAGCCATTTTGAACTAACTGTTGTACATCATCCGTTGGCGCAGTTAATAAATGCACATTGACCGTTGGGTAGGCATGAGAAAAGTGCTCTAACGCCGTTACGATTTTTGCGAGCGATAAACTTTCTTCGACGGCTAAAGTAATTTCATGTTCGTGTTGCTGCTCAAGTGCCGCAATTTTTTGGTCGAATAATCTTTTTTGATAAAGAATGGATTTTGCCGTGGGTAATAGTGCTTTACCATCCTCGGTTAGGATGGGGATATGCCCACGACGATCAAATAAAATGCGATCTAAATCCAACTCTAAATTAGCAATGGACTGACTGATGCCTGATTGTACTCGCCCTAATTTCCGAGCTGCTGCGGAAAAAGAGCCTGTTTTACAGACAGTAACAAAGATATTAAGCTGTTCAAAACTGTACATATCACGATCCGTGATGGTTTTTGATTATAAAGTAACGGAAAAATAACGTACTTTATGCAAAAGATAAATAATAATGGATTTTTTTAGAGAGGTTTTTGATGGGTGGCTTAGAGCGTGTATTTCATTCAGTTTTGTTTGAAGCGCTTGCTGTTACATTATCTGTTGGTGGTTTAATTCTATTCACAGACTTTGATGCCAGTAAATTAGCAGGATGCCTGGTATTAATTTCATTGATTGCTATGGTTTGGAATTTCATCTTCAATATGGGTTTTGATAAAATTTTTGTGGGTGAGAAGCGTCACCGCAGTTTGGCATTACGTACATTACATGCGGTCAGTTTTGAAACCGGTTTGGTCGTTATTACAACGCCAATTCTTGCTCATATGCTACATACATCCTTAAAACAAGCATTTATGATGGATATTGGGGTAACATTATTTATTATGTTTTACACCATTGTCTTTAATTATGTATACGATACGGTACGCCATCGCGTTATGGTCAATAAATTAATCGCGGTATAAGCGAACTTCCATAGAAGAGTAAACACACATTGATAACGACAAAAGAGTAGGGCCGATCATTATTGTGATCGGCCCTACGTGTTTTTGCTGTTACCAGAAAATAGAAAGTGGTGTGATGACATAAGAAAAATCTTTTTTTTAAATTCTAAGCATATTGAATGATGAGCGAGTTATGCCGTTGAGAATATTTTCCTATGATTTATGAAGTAAAATATTTAAAGTTTTTATTTTTAGCCTTTTCTTAAGAAAATATTTTGGTGAGTAAACTTAATCAAGTTCATTATATTGAGTAAGTTATCGAAACAAATAAGTCTATTTTGCTAGTAAAGTGTTACCATTTTGCTGTTTATGATGATAATCACTTTATCTGCGTCATTAATTAAAACGATTCCTCCTAAATTATTTGCATTGCACTGCCATCTAATGATTAAGTACATCCGTATTTTGATTATTCACTGAAAGGAAAACGATATGTGGACTGTTGATCAGTTAGTCGATATTTTAAGTAAAAATGACCAGTGGCAAGTAGAGCGTGCTGACCGAACCATTGTGATTTCTAATCAAGATGATGTAAAAGCATATTTGGCGGTATCTGGTGAGCAAATCTTAGTTGAGGCCCCACTATTTCCAATGTCGATGGTTTCTGATGTTGCAAAACTGAATGATATGGTTTTGCGTACACACGCTATGTTCCCATTAACGAATGTATCAATTCATACCGTTGAAAATGATGATTATTACGTTGCATTTGGTAGTTTGAGCAGTCAATCAAAAGAAGAGAGCATTGTTATTGAAGTCGCGACGTTATTTGTAAACGTTGAAGGTTTTCTTGAAATGTACCAACCATTATTGAATAAGGCCTAATCAATGAGCGTATTTAAAAAATTATTTAACCTTGTGCGCGGTTCTGTAAACGATGCAGCAGAATCGGTTGCTGATGCTAATGCAATCACAATTTTGAATGAAGAATTACGCCAAAGCCGAGTAGAACTGCGTAAATCAGACGAAGCTTTGGTTTCTATTATTGCCAAGCGTAAATTGTCTCAACAAAAAGTGAACAGTTTTGATGCGAGCATCAGCGAGTATGAAAAACATACACGTACAGCAATGGAAAAAGGTCAGCAAGAGTTAGCACTTGAATGTGCACAAAAAGTGGCTGAGTTACGCGAACAACAAGCGACTGAGCAAACTTATTGTGATGGCTTCGCAAATTCAGAAGCAACAATGAAATCAAAAATTGAGCAAGCGAAAAACCGTTTACGTCAGGTTGAACAACAAGTTGATGTTGTTGCAGCACAAGAGAGTGTGATTAAAGCACAAAGCTCTGTAGCTGCGGCGAATGCTGGAAGTAACAGTAAAATGAGTACAGCATTGGATTCTCTTGAGCGCATTAAATCTCGCCAAGCAGAAGCTTCTGCTAAATTTGAAGCGGCAGAAGAGCTTGAGTCTGAGTCATCATCTTCTGCTTTAGATCGAAAGTTAGCGGATGCAGGTATTTCAAAATCTGCATCTTCTGCTGAAGATGAGCTTGCTCGAATCATGGGTAAGTAGTCACTTATTTTATCGTCTTATTAATACCTTTTGTCGAAGGACAAAAGGTATTTTTATTTGAGGACTGATCATGTTTGATTTTTTTAAGAAAAAAAAAGAAGAAAAGAAGTCACATCTTCCTGAAGTGTTAGGGTTGAGATTGGGTGGGGCTGTCGAATTAGATCGACTTAAAATGAAAATCATTGAACCTGATTTGACCATTTCAGGGGCTGCGATTACACAAATTATTCAGGCTGTCGGTGTGGTTGAATTGGACGACGCGACTCGATTGATTCGTTACTACACGGACGATGATGGCATGATTCAAGTATTGATGAATGGCGATTCTGATGCCGGTGTTCAGCAATGTATGCTGTCTTATTATTACTCGACAACGCCGATTGATACGGATGCTCGCTGGAATAGCGTATTATCAACGGAAGTTGTTCAAGAAAATAAGGATCTTGATGGCGTTCATTTTAAAAAATTATGGGAAAATGAGCGCCCTGTAGCGATGACTGAAATCACGTGGACATCTGAAACTGAGTCCAGTCGTACTGACCAATTTATTATGTTGTACAGTCGTCAAGCAAACGATGATATCGATGAAGTTTTGATTGTTTCAGCGGAAGAGCAATTGGTCAATAATGAATTTGAGCGCTGCTTAGTGTTAAGTACTGCATTTGATTTACAACCAAATGATTTTACTGTGAATTAATAACAAGGATGTGTGAATGTCAGATCTAATGATGAGCCTATCTACTTTAGGTAATTTTGGGTTGTATTTCGGAATCTCGTTGCTTTTTTTGATTGCCTTTCGTTTTATTTTCCCTCTCGTGACGCCTTACAAAGAATGGAAACTGATTAAAAGTGGCAATGTTGCAGCGGCGATTGGGATGGGAGGGTCATTTATTGGTTATTCCATTGCAGTCGGCTCTGCGATCTCGAACAGTCAAAACTTCTTGGACTTTTCCGTATGGGGCATCGTAGCGTTAGTCGCGCAAATTATTGCGTACTTTATTATTCGCATTATTTTTCTGCCTAAAATTACGGAACGCATTGAGCGCAATGAAGTGTCTGCTGGGGTTATTTTAGCTTCGATTGCCATTGCAGTAGGCATATTGAACGCCGCTTGTATGACGTACTGATTAATGACGTTAAGGATCAAATAATGAAACGCAGTCGCACGATTCATCGCGATCAAATGCGAAAAGTGAATCGCTATCATAATTGGGCCCCGATGACCGTTGTAGTGCTTGGCGCAACCGTTGTTTTATCGGGTTGCGGACAAAAAGATACACACACGCAATACGATTCATTACAAGATTGTATTAATGCGGACAGCGGAAACTCTAAGCAAGTCGAAATGTGTGAAACGGCTTATCAACAAGCGATGGATGCCTCTCCTAAGTTTGATTCAAAAAGCCAATGTCATTCTTTTGGTGCGGATGACTGCCAACAAGTCCAAACCGCCAGTGGTGGAAATTATTGGGTTCCTGTATTGGCAGGCTTCATCATTGGACGAATGATGGATAACAATCGTCGTTATGTTTCGCACCCAGTTTATTATCCATCTTCGAATAACTCTTCTCGTTTTGATCGCTGGATCCGTCAGCGAAATTATGATGCCAGCAACTATCGTCAATCAACATCACACAATTATAAAACGCGTTATGAAGGGGAAAAGAAAGCGGTCACTCGCACCATTTCTCGTGGGGGATTTGGATCAAAAGCAAGTGCGAAATCGAGTTGGGGCGGCAGTCGCAGTCGTGGCTGGGGCGGTTAATCGTTTGTTTATTAGGTAGAGTCTTATGTTACGAGTTCCTATTGAGGAGCGACCAGATTGGCGAGTAACAGCAAATGAATTTGGTTTTCGATTCCACACCATCGATGGCGAAGAATATTGGACTGAGCGTTATTACTATCAATTTTCGTTAAAACAAATTGAGCGTGATTTGGAAGATCCAACGGAAGAGATAAACCAAATGTGTTTGTCTGTGGTAGAAGACGTGATCAAAAGTGATGTCTTACTTGAACAATTTGCGATTCCTCAGGCACAGTGGGCATTCATCCGAAAAAGCTGGCAACAACGCGATCCTGCTCTTTATGGACGCTTTGATTTTAGTTATGACGGTAAACATCCGGCTAAATTATTAGAAGCTAATTTTGATACCCCGACATCCGCGTATGAATGTGGGTTTTGGCAGTGGGTGTGGCTAGAAGATAATGTAAAACGTGATCGCATTGCACGTGGCGCTGACCAATTTAACTCTTTTCAAGAAAAGTTCATTGAACGATTAATTGAATTAGCAAAAACCGTGAAGACCAATATCCTTTATTTTGCGTGCAGTGTTGAAGGGGGAGATGAAGATTACGGCACCATTACTTATTTTGCTGATTGCGCCAAGGTTGCAGGTTTAACACCAAAAATCATTTATATGGAAGACATTGGGGTTGATGCCCAAGGGAACTTTACCGATTTGAATGATTATGTTATTCAATGGATTTTTAAGCTATATCCTTGGGAAATGATGTTTCATGAGGATTTTGCTCAATATTTGAATAACGACACACTGTATATTGAACCACCGTGGAAGGCGATTATATCGAATAAAGCCATTTTGCCATTATTGTGGGAAAAGTATCCTCATCACCCTAATTTATTACCTGCGTATTTTGCCGACAAAAAACATCTATTGAATGAAAGCCGTGGCATTGTGAAAAAGCC
Source organism: uncultured Photobacterium sp. (assembly GCA_947039525.1). GTDB lineage: Bacteria > Pseudomonadota > Gammaproteobacteria > Enterobacterales > Vibrionaceae > Photobacterium. Next base: position 6,140 of record CAMQZF010000140.1, read on the forward strand.
GATTTTTTCTCGTGAAGGAGCTAACGTTACCATCGAAAAAAATGGAACGATATTGACAGAAACGAAAGGCTGCTATGGAGAAGAGGGCTATATTTACCAAGAGTTTTACCCTCTGCCTAAGTTTGGTGATGATTATACGGTGATTGGCAGTTGGATTATCGGTGATAAAGCCGCTGGACTATCCATTCGTGAAGATTGCTCCTTAATTACGAAAGATTCCTCTCGTTTTATTCCTCATATCATTTTGTAGTGAAATCATTGATGGTTATTAATCATCAATGATTCTTTATCGTTAAAATGGACGACCAATTGTTTGGCTCAATGCGTTCATCGGCAATGTAATGAATACGATCATCGGCGGTGATTTGACGTGTACCTGGTGGATTAACATACAAGTCTTGGCTATCTTCGACTGCAATTAATGTTGCATCATAGTGCTGTTTTAACCAGATGAACAATTGTTCAACAGAGCACTCAGGTGCCTCTTTTGGATAAATTAAACAATATTGTGTCATTCCTTTATGGGTGCTAAGCAGTTCTTGGTGTAGACGACTCGATCCTGGATCAACCGCTGCTTTTGCTATCATCTCCGTAGATACAGAGGGAATACACTCGACGTTAGGGCAATGTTGTTGTAATAACTGACTCAATGATTCGTCATTAAAATACGCCAATAAGTGTGCGGTAGGATTTTGATTACTGCAATATAAAGCCGTTGATAAGGTAATGTCATCAGCGTCATGGTTGATGATGATACAACTGGCTTGTGAAAGGTTGGTACGCTGCATGTCTTTATGATCCGTGAAGTTTCTGACACGAACAAATTCAATTTCTCCGGGCAATGGGTTTTCCATCTCAATTTGAACACACAGAACAATATTACGTCGGCGAGCCTCTTCATGTTGAAGCATGGCGATCAAATGTAAGGTACGTTGTGGGTGCCAACCAAGAATTAGAATGTGGCTTTTCATTGTCATTTGTTTGTCTCCACGTAATGCGCTTTGCCATGCCACGATCATCATGGTCGCAACACGACCAATAACAATGGCAAATAAACCGATACCACAGGGAATGATAAACAGAGCGGCGCTCCACTTTCCGAGTGAGGTCACGGGGGAGAGATCACCATAACCAACGGTAGATGCGGTGACTAATAGGTAATAAATTAACTCACTGGGAGAATGAGTTAGATGTGTTTCTTCCGACAACATTAATAATGCCCAGCTAAGCGCAATGTACCCCAGTATCATTAAG
>CAMQZF010000141.1 GCA_947039525.1 uncultured Photobacterium sp.
GTGATCAATTAGCCCAAAAGAAAACCGACATTGAAACGGCGATTTCTCAGTTGGGTCAAGTCGGTGGCAGCAGTGATGGCGCGTTACGTGCGATTGCAGATGCGCTTGGCGGCACGTTATTGTCCGAAGTGTACGATGATATTGCCCTTGAAGATGCGCCGTATTTCAGTGCGATGTACGGTCCCGCTCGTCACGCGATCATTGTGCCTGAATTTAAAAATATCAAAGAGAAATTGTTGGCATTGGATGAGTGCCCTGATGATTTGTATTTGATTGAAGGCGATGCCAATTCGTTTGATGAAAGCGGGTTTGATGCGGACGAACTGGGTAATGCCGTTTGTGTGCATCTGAATGATCGTCAGATTCGTTATTCTCGTTTTCCTTCAGTACCGATCTTTGGTCGAGCAGCGCGTGAACAGCGATTGGCACAATTGCGTGATCAACGTGAGCAATTGATTGAGGATCACGCGAAAGCCGCGTTTGATTCACAGAAGCTACAACGTTTATACCAAAGCTTTAACCGCTTTGTGGCAACGCATTTAACGGTTGCGTTTATTGATGATCCAGAGCAAGGCTTGAAAGTGGCTCGTGAGCAACGTGCTCAAGTTCAGCGTCAATTAGCGGACAGTGATGGAAAAGAACAACAACAACGCACGCAATTGCAAAGCTCTCGTGATGCATTGGCATTATTGGCGAAGTTAAGTCCATTAGTGATGTTGTTGGAAGAAGAAACATTGGTCGAGCGTTTTGCAGAAGTGGAATCGCAACTGGCACTGGTGGATGAAGCGCGTCGTTATTTAGACCGTCATCAATCGGCGTTGACAGAGCTGACCGCGGTGATTTCACAGTTAGACGTGGATCCAGAACAATTTGATGTGTTGCAACAGCAATACGATGATGCGGACCAACATTTACAAACGTTGAAAACCCAAATGTTTGCCATTGCCGATTTGGCTGAGCGTCGTCATTACTTTGGTTACTCTGATGCGGTTGCTTTGGTTAACGAAAGTTCAAAGTTGAACGATCAATTGAAAACCAAACTGGTGTTAGCGGAATCTTCGCGTGCGCAAAGCCGTGATTGTTTAACACAAGCGCGCAGTCAAATGAATCAATACAATCAACTGTTGGCGTCATTACAAAGCTCTCATCAATCCAAATTGGATACAGTGCAAGAGTTTGAGCGTGAATTACAGCAATTTGGTGTTCGTGCTGATGAAGAAGCGGAATTGCGTGCTCAAGATCGTCGTGATGAATTGAATGAGCGTTTGCATGCTGCGCGTAGTCGTCGCAGTCATTTAGAACGAGGCATTACTGCGGTTGAACTGGAACTGAAAGGGTTAGCGAAACGCTTGAAGAAAGTCTTAAAGGATTACCAAGACATTCGTAAGCTGGTGGTGCGTTCGAAATCGGGTTGGTGTGCGGTATTGCGTTTGGCACGCGATAATGACGTTGAGCGTCGCTTGCACCGTCGTGAAATGGCGTACATGACCGCGGATGAATTGCGTTCGGTTTCGGATAAGTCTTTGGGTGCGTTGCGTTTGGCCGTTGCTGATAATGAACAGCTGCGTGATTCGTTACGTGCCTCTGAAGATAACGCGCGTCCTGAGCGTAAAGTTTTATTCTATGTTGAGGTGTACCAGCATCTGCGTGAGCGTATTCGTCAAGACATTATTCATACGGACGATCCCGTTGAAGCGATTGAAGAGATGGAAGTGGAGCTGGCGCGTTTAACGGAAGAGTTAACGGCACGTGAACATCGTTTGGCGTTAAGTTCCGATACGGTATCGAGCATCATTCGTAAAACCATTCAGCGTGAACAAAATCGTATTCGTATGCTCAACCAAGGCTTGATGAACATCAGTTTTGGTCAAGTAAAAGGGGTACGTTTGAACGTGAAGATTCGCGATACGCATGAATCTTTATTGAATGGTTTGGCGCAAGGACAAGATGAGCATCAAGACTTGTTTGGCTCGCAGCAATATACGTTCTCAGAAGCGATGGCGAAGTTATTTGAGCGTTTGAATCCACACATTGATGTGGGTCAACGTTCACCACAAATTCTCGGTGAAGAGTTATTGGATTATCGTAACTACTTAGAATTGAGTATTGAAGTGAACCGTGGCAGTGACGGTTGGTTGCAAGCAGAATCAGGCGCGCTATCGACGGGTGAAGCGATTGGTACAGGTCAAGCGATCTTGTTGATGGTGGTACAGAGTTGGGAAGAGGAATCTCGTCGTCTGCGCAATAAAGACATCATTCCATGTCGTTTGTTGTTCTTGGATGAGGCTGCACGTTTGGATGGAAAATCCATTGCGACCTTGTTTGAACTGTGTGAACGTTTGGATATGCAGTTATTAATTGCAGCGCCTGAAAACATCAGCCCAGAAAAAGGCACCACTTATAAATTGGTGCGTAAAATTTTCAAGGATCGTGAACATGTTCATGTGGTGGGTTTACGAGGATTTGGCTCGACAGAATCAAAAACTCTGATACCAGAGCCTGTTCTTTAATTGACTCTTAAATAGAAAAGCCAGCCTTGAGCTGGCTTTTTTTATGCCTTTTTCTCGTTTCCTGCTTTGTGTTTTTATCTGAGATCGCAAATCTTTAGTGAAGCATCATAAAAAAATCACATAGGGGAGAGTGAGAATGGAAGATGTATCTCGAGTGGTTAACTGTCAACCGCCTCATTATTGCATTGGTGAACAAGCTATTGTGGCTGCTGGGGGGATTGAGGGGATTAAAAAGTTGGTTACAGCCTTTTATCACAATATGGATACTTTAATAGAGGCTGAGCCAATGCGAGAGATTCAAAAGGGAGATCGAGGCACTTACATTGATAACTTAATAAATTTGTTTTTTGTGTGGATTGGTGGCCGAAAGTCGATCATTCAGCAAGGTTATGAGCATATGACGGTCTTTTCTGTGGCGATAACTAGAGAGCAAAAAACGGCTTGGCTTTTTTGTTTGCAACAAGCTTTAGATGAACAGGATTATGAAGAGTTATACAAGCGATTTGTAATGGTTCAACTCTCTATTTATGCAGAAATGTGTTGTCAGTAAAAACTTGATTATTCAGCGGTTTTTTTGGTTGGTTGTCGGTGCTATCTTGATATTTTTAGTAGGGCTATTTGTCTATGCCTGAGTTTTCGATTGAAATATTAACGTTGCTATTTTTGGTGGCGGGATTAGCTGGATTTATTGATGCGATTGCAGGTGGTGGTGGTTTATTAACGTTACCTGCTTTATTGGCGGTGGGTATCCCACCGACTCAAGCACTGGCGACAAATAAATTACAAAGTTCTTTTAGTAGCTTTTCGGCTAGCTTGTATTTTGTTCGCTCTGGGTTGGTTAATTTGCGGCAAATGCGATTGCCTATTTTATGCACTTTTATTGGGGCAGCATTAGGTGCGGAAGCCGTACAATTGATCGATGCTGGTATTTTGGTTCAATTAATTCCAATTTTATTGGTGTGTATTGCGTTGTATTTTTTGTTTTGCCCTAATTTGGATCAAGAGCGTGGCCCGTCATTATGGTCAGAATCTTTGTTTGCGCTTGTAATTGGTGGCAGCATTGGCTTCTATGATGGATTTTTTGGGCCGGGAACCGGGGCGTTGTTTACGGTAGCCTTTGTAGCCATTGCTAAGCTGAGTTTGGTGAATGCAACGGCTCGAACCAAGGTTTTAAATTTCACCTCAAATATTGCTGCTTTATTGTTTTTTATTCTAGCGGGTTTGCCTGTGTGGGAAATTGGCTTATTGATGGCGGCGGGGGGATTTTTAGGAGCGCGCGTGGGGGCAAAGATTGTGGTTTCTAAAGGACAGCGTTGGATTCGTCCAATGGTGGTGTTGATGTCGATGGCAATGGCAATCAAGTTACTGTTGGAACAATACCCTGACTGGCTTTAAAGACAATCGCTTTTCATAATAAAAATGGCATTTCTATTGTGAGATAGGAATGCCATTTTTTTATTAAACAATAAATAACATCAATAAAAAAAAGTGTTATGCATTTTGGCTGGTGTCTTCCAGATCTGTAATACTGCCTACAGCCAATACTGGTGCGGCTGGTAAATGTTCGGCTTTCATCATAGATGATATCCGTTGTACTGAGGATAATAGCAGGCTTTGTTCCCACTCATCTAGGGTTTGAAAGCGTTCTACAAAATCCTCTTGTAGTGGTTGGGGAGCTTTCTCTAATAACGCTTTTCCTGCTTCGGTTAAATGGGCATGGACTTTGCGTTTGTCTAATTGGCTTCGTTGACGTTGTACTAAGCCGCGACTTTCCAATCGATCTAAAATAGTGGTCGCGGTAGCTTGGCTCATGTTTGTGTTGTTTGATAATTCACGAATGGTGACTAATGCGTCAGAGCTTTGAATGGCTCGCATGAGCACCAATTGTGGACCCGTTAACCCTGCGTCTTTGTTGAGTTTGCGTGAGTGTAGGTCAATTGCGCGAATGATTTGTCGTAACGCCACCAGTACTTCTTCGTGTTTTTCCATATTTGCCTATTTCCAAATGATGATGTATTTCATTTTTATTACAATTATTAGAGCTCTAACTATATTACTTTTTTATTCTCTTCTTCGATAACAGTTTTTTTTCGTTTTGTTGGTTTTTTATCCGCTTAATTGTCATTATTTTAATATATACCTCTTTTATGATACGATGACGTTTCATTTTTGGAATGATTGGATGTTATGAGTACGAATAATCAAACGATAAAAGAAATAGTAGAACAGTTAGAACTCGTTAGGGTTCGTTATGAAATGCCAGACTGCTCAGCATTTGTTCGTTATCTTCCACGTTTTGATGATGCACAGCCAGAAGAGCTTACCGTTCAATCCTATTGGGGCATACCTCCTGTTAGTGGGGAAAAGAAAGGAGTGTTTTCTTTACCCAGTTTAGTGAATGAATTGCATTATGCGTATGTCTTGGTGCACTTATTCCCAAGCACGACAGCATTGGAGTATTTCTTAGCCGGTTTTGATACCAGCTTGTCTCAATTGGAGTTTATTGGCGGTAATTTCGACTTCAATAATATGTGGATCACCAGTGGCGAAAACAATCTGGGCATTCCCATGGCCATTTTTCTTGGTCAACGCAATGCCGTGAATGGACAGCCTTCTGTAACTTTGGTGGATCATCGTGAAAAAGTGACAGGAAGAGTTGCCTATCGTGCCGTCGGTGGTGCGGGTGATCATGTGGGCGAAGATTTCTATAACGAATAAGGAGGATTGATGATAGCGAAATCCGGTTTACTAAAAGGATTAAATCCTCCGATGGCATTGACGACGATGGTCGTCATTGCTTTATTTCTTTTTTTTGGGGCGTTTGATCCCAATCTTGCAGCCCATTGGTTTAATGGGGCTAAGAACGCGATCATTGATTCTTTTAAATGGTATTACATTTTAGTTGTCGCGTTATTTTTATTTTTTGCCGTCTTTTTGGTGTTCAGCCGCTATGGTGACATTAAACTGGGTGATGATGATACGGAAGCCGAATACAGCTACTTTTCATGGTTTTCGATGCTATTTGGCGCAGGTATGGGCATTGGTTTGATTTTCTGGAGTATTGCCGAGCCGATTCTTCATATGCAAAGCAATCCCTTTATGAGTGCGGCTGAAAGTGGTACACCTGCTGCGGCACAAATCGCGATGCGTTTGACCTTTTTCCATTGGGGTCTGCAACCGTGGGCCATTTATGTCATTGTGGGTTTATCATTAGCTTTCTTCTCTTATCGCCGAAAACTGCCGCTTGCGATTCGCTCTGTGTTATATCCCATTTTAGGGGAGCGAATTTATGGTTTTTGGGGGCATGCGGTTGATGTCTTAGCGGTATTCGGTACGATTTTTGGTGTTGCAACCTCACTAGGTTTAGGTGTGGCGCAGATGAATACGGGCTTGAATCAACTGATGGGGATTCATGTTAGTACCAATGTTCAACTTATCTTGATTGCTGGTATTTCGATAGTGGCGACATTATCGGCGGTGTCGGGTGTTGGTAAAGGGGTTCGAATCTTATCTGAAGTGAATTTATGGCTCAGCTTGCTGGTGTTATTGTTTTTTATCTTCTTAGGACCAACAACGTATATTTTGAACAGTTTTGTTCAAAATTTAGGTGATTATTTATCGCACATTGTTCCGTTGAGTTTCTGGACTAACTCGGGTGCAAATGGTACCTCGGCATGGCAGTCGAAGTGGACTGTTTTCTATTGGGGCTGGTGGATTTCATGGGCACCATTCGTTGGAATGTTCATTGCACGGATTTCGAAAGGGCGTACCATTCGTGAGTTCACTATTGGTGTGTTAATTGTTCCCGCATTACTTGGCATGTTTTGGTTAACAGCTTTTGGTGGAACGGCGCTGCATATTGCGTTATTTGAACATACAAACTTGGTCTCTTCCGTGGATCATAATGTCACTTTAGCGCTGTATAACACCATCAGTTTAATGAATATTGGTTGGTTGGAGCCAGTTGTAAAAGCCTCTGTGACTTTATTGATTTGTACGTATTTTATTACCTCTTCAGACAGTGCAACCGTAGTCGTGACAACGTTACTTTCGGTTGGTGATCAAGAGCCGCCATTACGTCACCGTATCTTTTGGGGTTTAGGGGTAGGTTTTGTTGCGGCAGTCTTGTTGGTTAGTGGTGGGTTACCTGCTTTACAGGCGGCTTCCATTATTGCTGGATTACCTTTCTCAATCATTATGCTTATGATGTGTTATTCCTTAATTGTTGGATTGAGGAATGAGAAAAAACGTCAATATGAAGATAATTTGCGGTTAAAAGCACAAGATGGATCACCTCATATGACCTTAATGGATCGAATTGGTCCGGGAAATTAATTTATCGAGCAATTGTTTATTGATTGATCAAAAAAGCACTCATAATGAGTGCTTTTTTTGTTTATCTGTTAGTACGCCAGAGAGGGTGAAAAATCGTTATCATTTACACTGATGGAAAAGATGATTCCCGCTATTATTCTCACTTGTTTATTTACTGCCTCTTTCTAAGCACACCGATCATTATGGTATATCTTCATCTTGTATTGATTATAGGAATGCCAATCCTCCCATTTTATTCTTATATCGATGTATTATTGCATGATATGGAAAGTGGATTGCCGTGGTGAGTTTTTAGCTACGGGAAGAGAATGGCGAACACCATTCTTGTGAGGAGTTGGTTACACAGAAGAAGTACACGGATATATGAATTTTTCACAAAACGGATAAGCTCTCCATGTATTGGAAGTGGTGGTAGAGAAGCGAAATTCAGTCGAGATAAAATACTGTATTGGTCTCATTCGGAGCGATCTGATTTGGTGGATTTCTTAAATTCGTTATGATGTTTACTCAGTCATGATGTTTTAAGGCTAAAAATATC
>CAMQZF010000142.1 GCA_947039525.1 uncultured Photobacterium sp.
ACGGTTTTTGCTACTTCATCTTCAAAATAATACATATCAGCGTAGGTTGTGACCCCGCCTTTTACCATTTCTAAGTTGCCCAACTGGGCGCCAATACGCACCATGTCGCGTGAAACCAATTTCTTTTCTAATGGGAAGATATAGCGATGCAAGCGATCCGGAACATCATCAGCCAGCGAACGAAATACGGTCATTGAAGCATGAGTATGTGTGTTGATGAGCCCTGGCATAACGATGTCCCCATCGACATCAATAATATGGTCTGATTCATACTCATCAAGATCATTGCCATTGGTGACGGCCACAATCAGATTGTCCTTAATGGCGACTAATCCATGATCAAAAACGGTTTTGTTTTTATCCATGGTGAGGACAGTGGCATTTTTGATCAATAAATCGACTTGTTCTGCTGCAAAGATTGGCAAACTGGTAACTGAAACTGCGGCGAGTGATACCGCTAAAAGAGTTTTTTTGAACATACGTCTACCGTATAAATCTTGATAAGTGTGAGTTGAATCATACAGAGACTAAAAAACTCGGGTATCTCGAAACTGTAACAGTTTGTTTTTATTCTTTTTAGGTATTCCATTCGGTTTTTTTGGTAAAAATGCGGCTAATCACACGGTTTTATCAGTGCCGTTTCTCCTTGTATTCACGGAATTTGGTTAATGTTGTGTATCGTTTGGTGTGAGTTTGATGGGTTTTTTACAAAATTTATCGAGAGTGGTAATGATGATGTTGATGAATTTGCTTTTAAATGGTGACTGAAATCACAAAATTAATGTTAATTGTAACAATTGATTTCAAAAAACAATAAAATGCGCGCAAGACATTATTTGTCTCAGTACTTTATCCTTTTAATGACGAGATCCTCATGCGTAAATTCTTATTGGCTTTCAGTGCAGTGGCAGTCGCTGCAGCATCCATTCCTGCTCATGCTGCGTATTTAAACGGTTTTGGGGATGTAAGTGTAAACTACTTACATTGGTCGAAAGGCACTCAACAACGTGCACCATTTCAAAAGAACTTTACGTATTTAGAATTAGAAGGCGGTGCAAATTACACTTGGGGTGAATTGTACGGTTTTGCGGATTTGAATAATCCAACTAAAGGCACTGAAAACTTTGGTACGTCTTTAAAAGGCACCATTGCGGTGAAAACGGGCTTAGCGCAATTGCGTGTGTATGGTCAATTGTTTAACACGAATAGCAAAGGCTTTACCGCTCAGAATAACATTTTCGGTTTATCTTACTCATTTGGCGGTGATGGTTGGTACTTTAGCCCTTACATTGGCTTCAATGATGCGATTACAAGCAGTGGTAGCAAGTCATTTTCTGGTATTAATGGCGGTGCATTTGGTTGGGTTGCGGGTTACAACTTTAATGCATTTGGTCAGAGCTTCAGCGTTTCTAACTGGAACGAATCTGAGTTCGATCGTAAAGCGGCTTACATTGCTGTTTCTAAAGAAGCGAATCGTGTGTCTGCAAATGGTGCCTTGGCATTATGGTGGAACGTAACACCACACGTAACGACTGGTATTCAATACCGTTATTCTTTTGCCAAACTGGGTACTGTTGGCAACCAGAATGCGATGATTTACACCATGAAGTACAACTTCTAATTGTAAAAAGACAAACAGAAAAATCGCCAGTCAGTCACTGGCGATTTTTTTGTTTACCATTATTCAATACGGACTGGATTTCCTGTATAGGTAATAAGCATAAATGTGTCATTGCCCTTATGGAAGATACTGCTAGTCATATTAAAACCAATGATGGCGTTGGCATTTTCATTCGCACGTTGTAAGAATTTCGTTAAGATGTAATCCACATGATCATAGCTTTGATGATGTAAACTGAAACGCTCTTGATGTTCTGGAAATTCAGTATCCACAATATCAATTTTTGAGATGTCTTGATGTGAGATAAAACCGTAAGCTTCTTTAATATTCATACCTGTTGGGATATGACCTGTAGTAAAAATAAACTCACGTTCAATGCTGGTCATTAATGTCATGATAAAAATCTCTTTTAAATAATGACGATAAGTTAGCAAATCCTCACATCTTAAATGTGATCTTTGTCACGTTAATCTCGACATCATACACTCATTTACTCATAATAAGATGGTGATTTTCGTTTCTGTTATGTGTATTGCTGAGTAAGTTTTCATCATAATTCTGATAGTTATTCGGATGATTGTGTGAGCTGCTTTTATGGATTAACTCAATAAAATAATAAGTAGAGTATGGAAAAGACGATTAATCAGACCTTGTTACGCTCTGTATTGGACACCTTCAATTTTGTGTTACAACACCCTTTACCTTTTGTTTTTAGTGTCGTGACCACAGCCTTATTCAGTATTTTGCAAGTCTCTGCGATTGCAGGTTTTATTATTACCATGATTGTGGCTCTTTGGTACTTTAATGGTAAGGATTACGTTAAACCGCGCTTACATAGTAAAGATTTGAAAAAGACGTTATTGAAGAGTCAGTTTCTGACTTTTGGATCTCCAGTGGCTGTGATTGTGTTTTTAATCATGGGTACGGTAGAGGTGGATCAAGGGCATAGCGCTGGATTTGCGATGGTAGCCAGAGAAATCTTTCTGCCGTTTATCATGATGACGAAGCTGAATGTCGGGAATCTGATTGGGGATTTCTTTTGTTTGTTTACTATTTATGCCTTGGCCAAAATGTTCGATGCTGTGGATGTTAAGAAAACATTAATGGAATCAGTATTACAAGGATTCCATTACTTTTTTACGCAAGCTAAAGATTTTCGTCATATGTTATTGTCAATTTCAATGATTTTTTTGATGACGTTATTATTGGGAGTGGGTACTTTTCTGGCTCAGACGGCGATGGTGCATACAGGCTTCCCATTATTGTTGATGTGCACTTTGATGACGGTATTTAAAGCGTTAGGTTACATTGTTTTTGCTATGTACATTTGCCGTACGGTTTATCAATTACAGCGTCCTAATCCTCAAAAAAAATCGCCTTTAAAAAAACAAAAGGTTTCTGTTTCTTTTAGCTGATTATATTGATTTTTTAAATAGAGCCATGACGATGTCATGGCTTTTTTAATATCGGTATTAAATTTAGTATAAGATCAATATTATTGCCTTTAAATGCTTTTTCTATTTTAGAACAGTATCTTTAATCACTATACTGTCTCTAATAATATCAATCCGTGGGTTTTAGTTAATCATATAACGGTCCGATTAATTCTAGATGGGTAAGATATAAACGCATATCCAATTCTAGTTGATGGTAATCAGGTTCTATATAACAACACAATTTATAAAATGATTTCGAATGATCTTTTTCTTTTAAATGCGCTAATTCATGTACCGCAATCATTCGCATAAAAGGTAATGGTGCGGATTTAAAGACCTGCGCAATGCGTATTTCATGTTTTGCTTTTAATTTATTGCCTTGTACTCTAGAAATAAAGGTATGTAATCCAAGAGCATTATTGACTGCGTGAATATTTTTGTCGTAGCAGACTTTGCTTATTGTTGGCGATTTTTTTAAGTACTCACGTTGCAGATTGATAACAAATTGGTATAAGGCTTTTTCCGTTGTAATCTCATGTTTATTTGGATATTTGTTTTTTAAATAATGCCCTAAATTTTTATTATCCAATAATGTTTGTATTTGAGATAACAGATGAGGTGGGTACCCAGTCAGATAGGTAAGATTTTGCATAATGTTACTTTCTAATTTATAGGAAATAAGGAATAAGCCAGCTAGTCAAAACTAAAATAACGCAAAAATGATGGTTTTCATTATGAATTATTGCCTTCGATCTTCCTACCTCAATTTTTTACTTTTACTCTTTCTTTTATTTACGCCACCTGTTTTCGCACAATCGTTGCCACCATCGAATGCGGTTGATGTTGTTGGAGCCATGAAAGTATTAAAACAGCAAGGTTATTATGATGTTAGTAAAATCAAGTTAGAAAAGAAGACAGGAAAAGTTACTATAGAGGCTCGTAATTCAGAAGGAAAGAAGATGATTTTAGATGTTGACTTACATTCCGGTGCGATGACGGAACAGCCTAAATTAACCCAGAAATAAACCTTTTCAGTGAGGAAATGGTATTTTCTGTTCAAATTTGTGCTTATAGTCATGAAATCCTTATCTTTTACATTCTTACAGAGAATTATCATGTAATATGCGCCAAGTTGCCTAAATTTAATAAGGAGATTGTGCATGGCAGGTGTATTAGGGATGATTTTAGCTGGAGGCGAAGGTTCTCGTTTACGTCCATTAACAGATACAAGAACCAAACCTGCGGTACCTTTTGGTGGTAGCTACCGTTTGATAGATTTTGCTTTGAATAATTTTGTGAATGCTGATTTGTTAAAGATTTACGTTTTGACACAATTTAAATCACAGTCCCTTTATGTACACATGAAAAATGGTTGGAATATTACGGGAATGACTGGGCAATTCATTGATCCCATTCCTGCTCAAATGCGTATGGGCAAGCGTTGGTACGACGGTACAGCGGATGCTATTTATCAAAATATTCGATTCATTGAAATTGAAAATCCAGACCAAGTGTGTATTTTTGGTAGCGACCATATCTATAAGATGGATGTGAACCAGATGTTGTCTTTTCATAAAGAAAAGCAAGCCGCATTAACCGTTTCAGCGATTCGTATGCCACTGCATGAAGCCAGTGCTTTTGGTGTGATTGAAGTTGATGATAAAGGGTGCATGATTGGTTTTGAAGAGAAACCAGAAAATCCAAAGTCGATTCCTGGAGCGCCCGACTTTGCCTTGGTTTCAATGGGTAATTACATTTTTGAAACTGATGTATTGTGTGAAGAGCTTGAGCTCGATGCTAATAATGATCAATCTAGCCATGATTTTGGTAAAGACATTATTCCTAAGCTCTTTCCAACGGGAAAAGTGTTTGTATATGATTTTTGTTCAAATACCATTGAAGGTGAAAAAAACACTGGCTATTGGCGTGATGTTGGTACGATAGAAGCTTATTGGCAAGCACATATGGATCTTCTCTCAGAAGATGCCCCGTTTTCGCTGTATAATCGTGAATGGCCTTTGCATACGTATTACCCACCAGTGCCTCCAGCCACCATCTTAGATAGCGAACAATGCAAAGTTGATATTAATAACTGCATGGTTTCGGCTGGCAGTTACATTCGTGGTGCTCAAATTCACAAATCAATTTTAGGGTTTAGAACCAATATTGAACCAGGCACTGTGATTTCAGAATCTGTGATTTTGGGCGATGTTAAGATTGGTGCAAATTGTTCTATTCGTAAAGCGATCATTGATAAAGATGTTCATATTGCACCTGGCACTGTTATTGGTGAGAATATAGAGCTTGATCGTCAGCGTTTTCATGTATCAGATGATGGTATTGTGGTGATCCCAAAAGGCACAAGAGTAGGGTATTAATCGATGGGAATCGAACCAATGAAAATTTTGTTTGTTTCATCGGAAGTCGATGGATTGGTGAAAACGGGAGGCTTGGCTGATGTTGCTAAGTCTTTGCCACGTGTTTTAAAAGAAATGGGTCATGATGTTCGTATTGTGATGCCCTTCTATCAATCTATCTCTCAACGAGACACAGCTGAAGCTGTATTGGAAACACAATTATCTACGCCGTCGTTAGATCGTTCGATTGATTATCGAGTGATGAAAATGTATTCGGACCAAGTACCTGTTTATTGCTTGGATCAACCGCATTATTTTTTACGTAATTCCCTGTACTCCGAAAATAATCAGGCATATGCCGATAATGGAGAGCGCTTTTCTTTTTTCTCTGCTGCCGCTTTGGATTTGTGTGAAAAGGTGTCTTTTAAACCGGATGTGATTCATTGTAACGATTGGCATACAGGATTAATTCCTTTCTTATTGAAAACACGTTACGTGAATGACGCTTTTTTTGCTACAACCTGCAGTGTATTAAGCATTCATAATGCTGTTTTTAAAGGGGAGTTTGATTATCAGCAATTCAATTTGATTCCTGAATTGATTCAACACCGTTATATTCATTTGGAAATGGGACCTCACCAGATTTCAATGTTAAAAGCGGGAGTTGCGTATGCGGATAAGATTAATGCCGTTAGCCCAAATTATGCGTTGGAGTTATTGACTGATTTGGGATCCCATGGCATGGGAGCGGATTTTCAATATCGAGCTCATGACTTATGCGGCATTATAAATGGATGTGATTATCAAGATTGGAATCCAGAAACGGATCCTTTTATTGCTCAGAAGTTTCGCTCTAATAAAATCAGTATGTCCCGTGGTAAAAAAGCGTGTAAACGCGATTTACAAGCCAAAGTGAAACTTCCTATGGAAGATTTGCCATTATATGGCATGGTTTGTCGCCTTACCGAGCAAAAAGGCATTCAATATTTATTGCCGATTTTAGCCGACTTCTTACGTCACGATGTGCAAGTTGTGATTGTGGGAACAGGAGATCCAACGTTAGCTGCACAACTTCATTGTTTAGCGAGTCAGTTTCCGAATCAATTAGCTTTTGTGGAAGCGTACAGCAATGACTTAGCACACTGTGTGGAAGCTGGGGCTGATTTCTTTATGATGCCATCAGAGTTTGAACCTTGTGGTTTGAATCAAATGTACAGTTTAGCTTATGGTACGTTACCGATAGTTCGTGCTGTTGGTGGTTTGAAAGATACTGTTATTGATTACGATCAAGTTCCACAAGTGGCTACGGGTTTTTGGTTCTACGAACCCACACCTGAGGCGTTCTTGATTTGTTTACAACGTACTTTATTATTGTTCTGCCAAAAGCCTGCTGAGATCAAACGAATGCAGCAAAATGCGATTGCTTGTAAGTTTGATTGGACCGTTTCTGCTGAGCGTTATCTTGAAATGTATCAAGGTAATGAGCAAAGTGTGGTGTTTTACAACACAGAGACAATGGCGTAAAACGACAATCATGATAACGAATGGTTATTGAATCATCTGTTTATTAAGAAAAAGCCCACATTATGTGGGCTTTTTTTATTCCTCATCAAAAAGGCGTCCTTCTAATGCATAAGGATCTTGCTGTTGATCGAACGATTGTTGCCCGCGTAATCGATGAAATTGGTGTTCTAAACTTTTTGCTTTTTGATAATCGCCAATTTGATAGGCTTGTAATAAACGCTGTTCTAAATCGCTAAGATGATCTTCTGCTGCCATGAAAGACTCCCATTTCGTTGGAATGGTTCTTTTATTCTACTACATTTTATTTTTTTGATAACAAATCTTCTGCAGCTGATACACGTAATAATAAATTGGGATTTGGGCAGTTTGTTAGATAAAATGTTTTGTCTTTAACATTGATAACTCCTGCAT
>CAMQZF010000143.1 GCA_947039525.1 uncultured Photobacterium sp.
TCACCAATTAAGAACGTCACTTCATGACCGAGCTCTTGAAAGGTACGCATTTTATTCAAAATTACCGTGTGCCCTAGATGAATATCTGGCGCCGTTGGATCGGCACCTAGCTTGATACGCAATGGACGGTTTTCTTTTAATTTTTCAATTAACTCAGCTTCTGGAATCAGTTCGTCCACACCACGTTTAATTTCAGCTAAGGCCTGTTCAATACTCGCCATTCTTGTTCGCTCCCACAGAAATTGCAAAAAGTTGTAAGCAAGCATATTACTTGAATAGCGACAACTTTTGAAACGGGCTAGACTAATGACAGGATAGTTTTTAATGAAAAAAGGATTTTTTACATCAGCCTCATGCCAACTTCTCATTTATTGACCTTACCCAGAAAGCATAAAGTCTCGATCTCGATCATCGGCACATGTCTTGCCGCTCTGCTTTGGTTTCCAGACATCATCGATAGTAAACTATTCGATGATTCGACTCGCACCTATAAATTGGAGTCTTTAACCCCATTAAGCTTAGCCCCAACCGTTATATCATCATCAAATCCAACTCTTGCTTTATCGGATGTCTTTCCACCAAAACTGGAATGGCAAACGCATACCATTGCATCCGGTGAAAGTCTTGCGATCGTATTTGAGAAGATGAATTTAAGCCCAGCATTATTACATCGAATGATGGCAGAAAAAGACAAAGGCATTCAATCACTCACCTCATTACGCCCCGGTGATCGCCTTAAGTTTGGTTTTAATGAACAAAAAGAATGGGTTGAGTTAGCCTATCCTCAGAATGCATTAGAAACCCTCGTCATTAATGAAAAAGATCAACGGTTTCAATCTCGTATCGAAAAAAATATCGTTGATACACAATTAAAATACACACAAGCAACCATTTCTAGCAGTTTTTGGAATGCGGCAGATAAAGCAGGATTAACCGCCAATCAAATCATTCAAGTCGCAGAATTATTTGGATGGGACATCGATTTTGCACTCGACATTCGCAAAGGCGATCATTTTTCGGTCTTATTTGAAGAGCACTACCAAGAAGGTAAACCCGTTGGACGTGGTGATATTCTTGCTGCAAAATTTACCAACTTTGGCGAAACGTTTACGGCAATACGTCATGAAAATAGCAAATACTACAATGAAAAAGGCAATGCGATGCGAAAAGCCTTTTTACGATCGCCGGTTAACTTTCGTTATGTCAGTTCCAACTTTAACCCTCGCCGTCTACATCCTGTTACTGGGCAGTTAAAAGCCCATCGTGGAACGGATTATGTCGCACCAGTTGGGACGCCTATCTGGGCTGCGGGCGACGGTATTGTCACGGAATCAAAATACAATAAATTTAATGGGCATTACGTTTTCATTAAACACAGTAATAAATACATTACAAAGTATCTGCATTTATCAAAACGTAAGGTAAAAACAGGACAACGTATTCGTCAAGGTCAAGTGATCGGACTCTTAGGGGGAAGTGGACGTGTTACTGGCCCTCACCTTCATTATGAGTTCTTAGTCAATGGTGTTCACAAAAACCCACGAACGGTTAAATTACCGCAAGCGGATTCGTTAAGTGGTGCACCGAAGCTCGCCTTCCAAGCATTTGCCAAAGAACAATTGGCACAAATCGATTTATTCGGAAGGTTAGTGGATCAAAATGGATTTTTGGTCATTGAACATTACCCATAAACAAAAAGCCGTCACTCAATGGGACGGCTTTTTATCTTTATTTGCTATCGATATCGAAAAGCGTTACACGCTGAACGAAGCACCACAGCCACATGTTGTTGTTGCATTCGGATTATTAACGAAGAAACGAGACCCTTCTAACCCTTCGGTGTAATCCACAACACCACCAATTAAATATTGCAAACTCATTGGATCAACAACTAATGTTACGCCAGAGTTTTCAATCGTGGTATCACCATCGTTTACTTTTTCATCAAAAGTAAAACCATACTGAAAACCACTACAGCCACCACCAGTAATGTACACTCGTAACTTCAGATTTGGATTCTCTTCTTCTGCAATCAAGGTGTTTACTTTTTTCGCAGCCGCATCACTAAAGCTCAAAGGTATTTGGGTATCACTCATTCAATGCACTCCAACGTATTTAATTATTGACCGATTATCTAATACCTGACTGCATTGTTCAACTATTCGCCATTTCACTGTGCGTATCTTGACCCAGCTTCTCTTTCTTAATAGTACGATGCAACAATTGTGAGTAAATCGGTTGACCACCCAACATTTGCGCTAATAATGTTGCGCCTAATGTCGTAATTAATAAAGGTAAAATCATGTGATAGTTATTGGTCATTTCAATTACCAATAATACGCCAGTAATCGGTGCGCGTACTGTCGCAGCAAATAATGCCCCCATGCCTGCAATCGCAAATACCCCAGGTTCAATCGCCAAATGCGGAAAGAAATGCTGAGCACACGTGCCGTAGAACATGCCAAACAGTGTTCCTAACGCTAGCATAGGCGCAAAAATACCACCAGGAGCACCAGAACAGAAACACAATAGCGTCGTCACAACACGAGCAATAAATAACCCCATCAAAACATGCAAACCAAAAGTACCGCTGATTGCATGTGGAATTAATTCTTCACCACCACCCGTCAGGTTTGGTACATACAATAAAAGCAGACCAAAACAACCACCAATAATGCACGCCATAAACAGATAACGTTTTAGTTCATTGCGATGAAAGCGGATGATCATATCTTGTGTCCAAGTGATCATTCGGTTGAAAGCAACACCAAACACACCAAACAACATACCTAACACAAGAAATAGCCATAAGCTGTTGATGCCTGGACCATCGTATTGTGGCATCGAAATAATAGCGTGTGGATCTTTAATGAAACGATACACAATATCGGAAGTAACAGCCGCTATGATGACAGATTTGATCGAAATTAAGTTATAACGAAACTGGGGACGCATTTCTTCTACGACGAACATTATCGACGCTAAAGGCGCGTTAAATGCCGCCGCTAAGCCCGCAGCGGAGCCTGCAGCTAATAATGCATGGCGACCATCTTTGTCTTTTAAGCGAAAAATGTCGCACAACATGCGACCAATATTACCACCCATTTGTACCGTTGGACCTTCTCGGCCCAAAACCATACCCGAACCGAGTGTACCCACACCACCAATAAATTTAACAGGAATCACACGCCACCAGCGAACAGGACGTAATTCTTCCATCGCACCTTCAATTTCAGGAATACCTGAACCACCCGCTTCTGGTGCAAAACGGAACACCAAATAATAACCAATTAACGCTAAAATACCGCTAATCAAAAACGCGGAAAGCCATAAAGGCACAGTATTAGTAATCGAGTGCAATAACCATTCGGTACGTTGCTTAGAAACCCAATGAACGGCGATTTGGAAAAAAGTACCAACCAATCCAACCAGTAAACCCGTTAATACGGACAAGAGCAGTACAGAAAGAGGCAGTTTGTCTCTTTTCAAAAAACGTCGAATAGTATGAGGTGGTTCAGTGCTCTTTGGAGCCTCTGACGTTGCGCTATCAGGCTGCGTATTTTCAGTCATTTTATTGCCGTATTGGTTATGACAAGTTGCGGAAGGATCGGTGGGAAAAAAACACCGTTCTGAATCCTATCGAATATTGCTGCTTTTTTACACATCCAATGTTGAAAACTAGCATTTCACGGTTGATGTCACCAACGCTTTACTGGGTTTTGTCATGCTATTATCGGAATCAACACACTTTCTTTAATGTATTCAGAAATAGGGTTTCTAGAATCCTTTAGGTACACTATCAACCATAAGATTTTCTAAAATTAAGGGTTACAATATGAGTAAGTCAGCGGAATTATTTGAAAAAGCACAACACACAATTCCAGGGGGTGTAAACTCCCCTGTTCGCGCCTTTGCTGGCGTCGGTGGTCATCCATTATTTATTGAGCGTGCTGATGGCGCGTATATTTTTGATGCGGATGGTAAGGCTTATATTGATTATGTTGGCTCATGGGGACCGATGATTCTAGGGCATAATCATGCCGTTATTCGTGATGCCGTCATTGAAGCCGCTCAACGAGGCTTAAGCTTTGGAGCACCCACTGAAATGGAAATCACCATGGCAGAATTGGTGTCACAACTTGTACCTTCCATGGAACAAATCCGCATGGTCAGTTCTGGTACAGAGGCAACAATGAGCGCCATTCGCTTGGCTCGTGGTTTTACTCATCGTGATAAAATCATCAAATTCGAAGGTTGTTACCATGGTCATGCTGATTGTTTATTAGTAAAAGCTGGATCGGGTGCATTAACATTAGGTCAGCCTAGCTCTCCAGGTGTCCCAGCTGATTTCGCCAAACACACATTAACCTGTATTTATAATGACCTAGCTTCTGTTCGTGCCACCTTTGAAGCACACCCTGATGAGGTTGCTTGTATTATTGTCGAGCCTGTTGCTGGCAATATGAATTGCATTCCACCAGTCAAAGGCTTCTTAGAAGGACTTCGTGCTTTATGTGATGAATTTGGTGCATTACTGATTTTTGATGAAGTGATGACAGGTTTCCGCGTGGCACTGAATGGCGCACAAGGTCACTACAATATTAAACCGGATCTGACAACCTTGGGTAAAGTAATTGGTGGCGGTATGCCTGTTGGCGCTTTTGGTGGTCGTAAAGACATCATGCAATACATCGCGCCAACTGGACCGGTTTATCAAGCGGGTACGCTATCCGGTAACCCGATTGCCATGGCAGCAGGTCACGCGTGCTTGTCTTTACTCAAACAAGAAGGCAATGAAAAGCACCTAGCCGAAATTACCAGTACACTCGCAAAAGGATTAACAACGTTAGCTCATCAACACGGAATTCCATTTACGACAAATCAGGTTGGGGGCATGTTTGGTTTCTTCTTTACCGATAAAGAACAAATCACCAGTTATGCCGATGTCGCTCAATGTGACGTTGAACGTTTCAAGCGATTCTTCCACCTAATGTTAGAACAAGGCATTTATTTAGCACCTTCGGCTTACGAGGCAAGCTTTACCTCTTTGGCTCACAGCCAAAAAGAAATTGATGCAACCTTAGCCGCCGCCGATCATGCCTTTGAAGTCATCGCTTCAGAAATCAACGCGTAAAAGACACAATACATTATCCATTCGCACCGATCTGTTCATCGGTGCGCTTTATTCCCCACGACAATTCATTGACGTTTTATGAATTCGCATTGCGACAGCTGCACAGATAATGCGAAAATAATGGATCTCATTGCTCTTTATGAATACAAAGGATACACATACCGTGAGTCAACCTTTTAAAGTCGAACCTCGACATTGGATGCTAATGGCGGCACTCGCTATCGCAGCTTATGCCAGTTATCGTCTTATCGAACCTTATGTCGGTTCCATTATTCTTGCGTTTCTTATTTCCCTTTTGTATTACCCTGCCCATGAACGCATTGCACGTGTGTTTGGTGATCGTCCAAATACCTCTGCCATCGTTTCGTGCTTAGTACTGACCATCATTATTGTGATTCCACTGTTGGTCGTACTCAGTTCTATTGTCGCGCAAGGGACTACCTTCTCTAAAGAAAGTTACGCATGGATAAGCAGCGGTGGTGCACAAGAACTATTGAAGCACCCTTTTGTGCACAATATTCTCGTGACGATCAATAAGTGGACACCGTTTAATGACATTGATCCACAATCTTTAATTCAAAAAGTGGCAACGATTGCCTCACAACTTGGCTCTCAAGTATTAAACATCAGTGCCAAAATTTTAGGTGATGCCACCGGTGTGATCGTCAATTTTGTCTTGATGATGTTTGTGCTGTTCTTTCTTCTTCGTGATCACGACAAAATGGTGGTTATGTTGCGCTTAGCCATTCCTTTGTCTCGCAGCCAAGAAGATCTGTTATTGGATGAAGTCGAAAGCGTGGCGAAATCCGCAGTCCTTGGGGCCTTTCTGACCGCACTGGCTCAAGGTGTTGCTGGCGGCTTTGCTATGTGGTTAGCGGGTTTCCCTGGATTATTTTGGGGCTCCATTATTGCCTTTGCGTCTTTTATTCCAATGGTCGGAACCGCTTTAATTTGGTTGCCTGCAGCAGGCTATTTAGTGTTAACAGGTCATTGGGAATGGGCTACTTTCTTAGTTATCTGGAGTGTCGTCATTGTTGGATCTATCGATAATGTATTGCGACCACTGCTGATGCAAGGCAATTCAAGTATGAATACCTTATTGATATTTTTCTCTATTCTTGGTGGACTGCATTTATTTGGCTTAATTGGCGTGATTTACGGTCCGATCATTTTTGCCATTACTTTAGTGTTGTTCCGCATGTATGAAGTCGAATTCAAAGAGTTTTTGACCAAGCAAGACCAAAGTTAACTTAAATTGGCTTGAGCACACCTTAGCTCAAGCCATCCTTTCTATTTCTATCTCGATCCATTTGTGGAACAATTCGCCACTTTTTTTAAATTCATTGAAACAGGACTTATTTATGTCTTACAGCACCGCGAGTCAGGTCGTTGCTCGTCAAATTGACTATTTTATTGATCGAAACGTTCTGATTGCAGGCGAGTTGGACGACGACTTTGCATTAGAATTACAAGACGTTGCCCAATCGGTTCAAATCTTTACCACGCATTTTGGTCACTATTTGAATATGAAACGCCATGACAGCGTACAATGTCACTTTGGTGCTGAGCTTCAAACCGATGCCCCTGTCGATATGGTTCTGTTGTATTGGCCAAAAGCCAAAGCAGAAGCCGAATATCTCTTAGCCATGCTAATGGCACAGTTTGGTGTTGGAACTGAAATTTGTATTGTCGGCGAAAATCGCAATGGTGTACGCAGTGCTGAAGCATTATTTGCCAATTACGGTCCGTTAACAAAATACGATTCAGCCCGTCGTTGCAGTTTTTATTGGGGACGTTGCGATAATCCCGCACCCGCCTTCAATCTTCAAGATTGGTTTCGATCTTATCCAATTCAATTAGCTGGTGTGGATCTGACGATTCGATCTTTACCTGGTGTTTTCAGCCATGGTGAATTAGATAAAGGCTCCGAGCTACTGCTAAACACCTTGCCAAAGTTACGTGGTGATGTATTGGACTTTGGTTGTGGTGCCGGTGTTATTGGTGTGGTAATGAAAGCCAAAAACCCACATATTGAATTAGAGTTAACTGACATCAGTGCGTTAGCCATTGCCTCGGCAAAGGAAACATTC
The DNA here is from genome assembly GCA_947039525.1 of uncultured Photobacterium sp. Lineage (GTDB taxonomy): Bacteria > Pseudomonadota > Gammaproteobacteria > Enterobacterales > Vibrionaceae > Photobacterium. Next base: position 7,225 of record CAMQZF010000143.1, read on the forward strand.
CGCGTAAACCAATTGGCTGCAACCTTCACAGCCACCGATGTGTATGCGTCACTGCCACGTAAATATGACTACTTAATCAGTAATC
>CAMQZF010000144.1 GCA_947039525.1 uncultured Photobacterium sp.
CATGAATATGGCAAAGTGATCAGCGAAGAAGTGAGCTTGCCTGTGATCACAGTAGGCGGCTTAAGCTGTATTAATGCCATTGAAGCGATGGCAAAGACAACCAATATTCAATACTTTGCGTTATCTCGACCTTTATTGGCCGAACCTCAGTTGATTAAGCGTTGGAAAGAAGGCAGTCAAAATCCAGTCGATTGCGAAAGATGTTCAAAATGCCGTACTCGCCGTGGTAATTTTTGTGTTGTGTATAAAAAAAGACGTCCAAAAATTACGCGAATTAGTGCTTAAATTCAATTGAGTGAACAATGAATGTTGGCGACAAAGCTGATTATACATCAGCTTTGTCGTTTCTTTGAGGTGATGTTATCTCTCGATAAGATTATTTGAATCTTTTTGATATCACTCAACACTTACTGTGTACTGTGTACTGTGTTTTAATTTGTTGGATACCAATTCCAGCAGTGCTTTATCATCCAAACGATCCATGTGATTTTCTATGTGTGATAGAGTTTGATAAATACTGGTTTCTTTATTTTTTATGAGTTCAAAAAAATTTGGTTGAAAAGCCATCTGTTTTAAGATTAATTGAAATTCAGTTAATAACTCAATGGTATTTTTAATGGATGATTCAAGCGCATAGTCAGTCAGTAATTGCCCTCTGTTTTCATTCAACCGAGTGATAATTCTGAGAATGATATTAGAACTGCGACTGCAGAGTAAAATCGATTCTCCAGTTTGTGAATTAAGGTGCGGTTCGCCCAAATATCCCATCCAGTGATCAAATAAGTTTGTGTCATTAACCACACAATTTTTATAATTCAGATTGATCACGTCATCAGTATTCTCGTCGGTTTTTTCAATATAGCGTTTCAGTCCATCTAAATAATCCACATAGCCTTGAATGGTTGTCTGTAATTGTGTTGGAAACGATTTCTTATTCCAACCGGGGGCAATAATGAAAACAAAAAGTAAAGGTAGAAAAACGCCTAATAAAGTATTTTCAAGGCGAGGTAACATAATAATATTCCCTTCGCCATTTAATGAGAAACCAGAAAAGACAAATAAAGTTACGAAAAAGACCGCGATGCCATATTTATGGGCTGAGGTATGAAAAAACAAGACAGACGATACGCAAAATACTAAGAATAACCAGCCACTGCTGACTTGAAACTGCAACATAGCGTATACAATCACTAAACCACTAATGGTACCCGTAATACGCTGTAAGAGCCGTGTCCAGGTCGTGGATAAGTTTGGGCGAAGAACCAATAAACTGGTCATAAGTGTCCAAAATCCAAATTCTAAATTCAGTACTCGAACTAAAATTAACCCTGTGGTTAAGCAGAGTGTGCCACGCAGGGCATGACGGAAATAGCTTGATTTTAACGTTAATTGACTTGTGAGTTTTGATGATACTTCTGACCACTTCCACGAACCTATAAGAGTTTTTGAAGGCCTAATCATGGTTTCATTTGGTTTAAATTGTGTTTTAAGCTGCTGCAATAATAGATAAATAATATCCAATTTATTGATAAAGGTTTGTGCCGCTAATGCGTCTTCTTTGGCGATGTTAGGAGTGGCGTATTCTCTTAATGATGAGAAGTCAATCGTAGGGCTAGGGATTTTTTTGACGTTATTGACCGTGACTTCCGATAAATATTGACTGATTTTTTTATTGGCTTGATGGATCGCGTCCATCCACTCAGGGCAATGAGTTTTCAGTTCAGTACTTGGTGAAAAATACATTAACCGAGTTTGTTCGGAAACTTTTTCGGCGATGTCAGTAAAGTGCAAGATATGATTGGATTCTTCATTACCTTCCCCTGCAATGTATTGTTGATGCACTCGATGACGAAGTGTTCCTGATAATGATGCAATTTGTGATCGATAGTGACCGGATTTAATGAAAAGCTGACTTTTATCGATCGTAAATAAAAAACCTTCATCATGAACCATGAGCTTTTTTGCCAAAATCTGATACAAATCAGAAAGAATATCTTTAGATTCTTGATTAGGAAGGAAGTAAATGGCTAAGCATTGCCAAAGTACATACCAGATTGAACCTAAAGTGAGCCAAAGCGGGATTTGCCATATAGGTTGCCCATTATGGTGTAATAGCATGGCATAAACAGCCAATAATAGAGAGGCAAATCCTATTGATCCTAACCTTGGGCTTAATGCGGCCAGCATAAAAAAGACAAAGCTCACGATCGCTAATGATAAACAAAATAAAATCGAGTAGGGGAAGACGATCGTAACACCTAATGCGATGATAAAAAACAAAGGAATACTGATTAAATAATCGACTATTCGATATTTGGTTACGCTTGATGTGTCTGCCAGCCCACAACTAATACTGCCCAATGCTAAAGCAAGCCCCATCGTGACATGTCCCATAAAAAACAAAGGAACAGAACAGGTTATAAAGCTTAATGCTGAAATGTTAGTCCTTAAATTTAAAAGACTTCTTAATGAAGGGAAGCGAATAAACAGCTTTTTAAAAAACATAACGGGTTCATTGAATTATTAAGTATTCATAAATTTAACATAAGTAATAAGAATTGGCTTTCCTTTCTTCTTAATGCACTATAACTTTTTATTTTGTATCTAAATTTAAAACTAAAAATCAATCATTTCACCATTATAATCAAAAAAACAAAAGTTCAATTATATAAATAATTTGCAGACTCCGAAGAGGATAATAAATTCTCTTTAAGTACATTTTTTTGAAAAGGTTTAGATAAGTCTGTATTCGTTGTCCCTGGGTGAAAAGCCCAAACACGACAATTAAGACGTTTGTATTTCCATTCAATACTTATCGTTTTAAGTGCCATATTTAATGCTGATTTTGAAGTTCGATAGCTGATCCACCCACCAAGGTGATTGTCTGAAATACTTCCAACCCTGGCAGATAACGTCACAAAATAACTGGATTGTGACGCTTTTAAATGTTGGTAAAAATATTTAGCCAATAAGATCGTCGGTAAAGTGTTTATTAAAATATTTTTTGTGAAAAAATCCGTATCAAACTCTTGAATCGTCTTTTCTGGTTTGTTCTGTTGAGTATGAAGAACGCCAACCGTATTGATGATAACGTCGAGATTTCCGCTTATTTTTTGTGCTAAATTTTGTACCTCTAATTCAGAGCTAATATCCACTCGAAACCAAAATAATCGCTCATTCTTTAAAGTAGGAGAGGTTGTTAAATAGGTACTATATACATGATTATTTTTATCAGCCTTTAAAAACTTAATCACGAGTGCATTACCAATACCACCTGAACCACCTAAAATAAGCACATTCATGTATTTATCATCCTGTTCTTACATTAATGATTTGATAATAGTTTTACTTACATCTTTTAGTCAAAATCATTATTCAGCTCTTATCCGTCACATTCACCTTTGTCGTTAAATGTGACCGTGTCACAAGATCTGTTTAATTAAGGCAATTCTCTTAAATATCACCAATTTCAAGTTATGACTTATTTTATATTATTGTAAATAAGTGTGGCTTTTTCCGCATTTAAATACAAATAAGACGTAGTCTCAATTCACATAGAGGAATCTTAATTAAAAAAACGTGACGTAATTAACACAATCAAAAAGTATACGTATGAGTTTCCTTTTAATCGAGACTGAGCTCACGATTTTTTTTTCTGGTTTGTAGATAATCACGACATAAATGGAGGCAATCATTCATGTCAAAAAAACAAACTATTCTTTCTCGCTTGTTCACTCGTCGAGACTTTATCAAAACATCCGTTGCAGCATCTGGTGGCGTTGCTGCAGTCAGTGCATTAAGTCTACCTTTTAACGCAATGGCTGATGGATCGTCATCAACAAGCAATTCAGTAGAAAGCATTCACTACAGTGCTTGCTTGGTGAACTGTGGCAGCCGTTGTCCGTTAAAAGTTCATGTTAAAGACGGTGTCGCTGTTAAAATCTCCCCAGAAGATGGGGTAAACGAAGCTATCTTTGGCCAGCATCAAATTCGTCCTTGTTTGCGTGGTCGTTCCGCACACTTACGCACCTATAATCCCGATCGCTTAAAATACCCAATGAAGCGTGTTGGTAAGCGTGGTGAAGGAAAATTTAAGCGCATTAGCTGGGATGAAGCCACCAGCTTAGTTGCCAGTGAATTACAGCGCGTCATCACAACTTACGGTAATGAAGCAATTTACTCTCAATACGGTTCTGGTTCGACCGGCGCAAACTTACAGGGCAGCAATACTTGTAAGCGTTTGTTGAGTTTGACGGGTGGTTATTTGAATTACCACAATACTTATTCTGAAGGACAATTAAACCGCATTCAGCCGTTTGTTTTCGGTCAAGCTGATGATGTGTACAGCACAGAACAACAAACCGTGTTTGCTGAAATTAAAAATTCCGATTTGGTGGTGATGTTTGGTCAAAACTTAGCAGAAACTCGTATGTCGGGTGGTGGTCAAATTGCAGAAATTTATCATGCATTAGAGCAAAGTGGTGCAAAAGTCATCATTATTGATCCGCGCCGTACCGACAGTGTAACGGCATTCAACAGTGAATGGTTGCCAATTCGTCCGGGAACCGACGCCGCTTTGATCGCTGCTTTAGGTCATACCTTGATTAAAGATAATTTAATTGATGAAGCGATGTTAGCGCAGTACGCCATTGGTTGGGATGAGAATACCTTACCCACCAGCGCACCGAAAAACAGCTCTTACAAATCCTATATTTTAGGTTTTGGATCTGATGGCATTGAAAAAACGCCAGAGTGGGCGAGTGAGTTAACCAGCATTCCGGCGGATCGTATTCGTTCTTTGGCGCGTGAAATTGCAGCAGCAAATAGTGCCTGGATTTCACAAGGCTGGGGTGTGCAACGTACACAAACCGGTGAGCATGCCGCACGCTCTATCATGATGTTACCGATTATGACTGGTCATTTTGGACGTCCGGGAACCAACATTGGCTCATGGGGAGGGTCGGTTCCTTATCCTGTGGCTGGCTTGTCATTACCAAATCCAGTTAAAGCATCCATCCCTTGTTTCTTATGGACCGATGCCATTACTCGTGGCACTGAAATGACGCCAACCGCAGATTACATTAAAGGGGTTAATCGTTTACCGACAAACATTAAATTCATGTGGAGTTATGCCTCTAACATGTTAGGTAATCAACACTCAGATTTGAATCGCACTCATACCATTTTGTCTGACGAATCTTTATGCGAATTCATTTTGGTGTGGGATAACCACATGACTGCTTCGGCAAAATACGCGGATCTTTTATTGCCAGATGTCTCGACGCTAGAATCAGATGAATTGATCAACAACTCGTACCAATCAGGATCATATAATTACTTGGTTCGTTTACAAAAAGCGATTGAACCTATGTGGGAAAATCGCCCAACGTACGATGTATTGACTGACATCGCCGTCAAAATGGGCATTGGTGAGCAATTTACGGAAGGTCTAAACTATCAAGAGTGGATTGAATACGCGTATAACGAAACCCGTAAAAACGAACCACAATTACCAAAGTTCGCAGAAACCGATGGTATGGGTATTGTTGATCGTCGTGTGGCTGAAAGCAGCAAGTATATTGCATTAAAAGATTTTCGTGATAATCCAATGGCGAACCCATTAAAAACGCCATCGGGCAAAATTGAGATGTATTCGGAACAACTGGCCAATTTAGCGAAAGAGTGGACCTTACTGCCTGGAGACAAAATCACCCCAATTGCGGAATATGTACCGGCAGTAGAAGGACATGAAGATCCAAAGGTGGATAAGTACCCATTACAAATGACGGGCTTTCATACCAAAGGGCATTGTCACTCAACGTATTCATCTGTTGCCATTTTAAAAGAAGCGGTGCCAGATAGCATTTGGATCAACACCTTGGACGCACAAGAGCGCGGTATTAACAACGGTGACATGGTGGAGATATTTAACGATCGAGGCCGTGTTTTATTACCAGCAAAAGTTACCCACCGTATGTTACCGGGTGTCACCGCTGCTCCTGAAGGCGCATGGGCAAAAACCAATAAAAAAGGGGTGGATATCGGGGGTTGTATTAACCGATTGACGACCCAACGCCCAACGGCGCTGGCGAAAGGTAACCCACAACACACTAACTTAGTTGAAATTAAGCGCGCTTAAGAGGAGTCGGTAAATGAAACAATATGGTTTTTATGTTGACTCTTCAAAGTGCACAGGTTGTAAAACGTGTCAGGTGAGTTGCAAAGATGAAAAAGATTTGGATGTCGGCCCTAAATACCGTCGTGTGTACGAGTATGGCGGAGGAGAGTGGGAGAAAGTAGGAAAAACATGGAAGCAAAATACGTTTAACTACTATTTATCCATTTCTTGTAATCACTGTGCAGAGCCAACGTGTGTAAAAGGGTGCCCAACAGGTGCCATGCATAAGCGTAAAGAAGACGGTTTAGTGGTTGTGGATCAAGATCGCTGCGTCGGTTGTCGCTATTGTGAAATGCGTTGCCCTTATGGCGCACCACAATTTGATGCTGAAAAGAAAGTGATGTCGAAATGTGATGGTTGCTATGAGCGGGTCGCGGTGGGGAAAAAACCCGTTTGTGTCGAATCTTGCCCACAACGCGCTTTAGATTTTGATGAGATGCATTTGTTACGTCAACGTTATGGTAACACTAACGCCGTTGCTCCGTTGCCCGATCCAAACTTGACTAAGCCAAGCTTGGTGATTAAGGCACACGCTGACGCTCGCTCATTCGGTGATAAAACCGGAGCGATTCAAAATCCACAAGAGATCTAAATTATGCATGAATTACCGTTAGTCTTTTTTACTGTTTTTGGGCAGGCCGCAGCAGGTTTATTTTTATTGGCGTTATTGGCTCATAAATTTGGATCTCTGAGTGAGCAACAACTGAAAAATGCCAATATTGTCGCTTTTGTTTTATTAGCTGTTGGCTTAGCGATTGGTGGATTGCACATGGGTAAACCCCTTCGTGCAATGAATTTGATTTTTGGTGCAATTCGCTCACCAATGAGTAATGAGATTTTATTAAGTGGTGCCTTTATGGGTGCTGCGTTTGCAACTGTGGCTTTAAGTTTTGATCAAGTTAAGCAATGGATTGGTAAGATCACAAAGCAACGCATAACAGAAAAACATCTATCAACATTAACACCGGTTGCGAATATCAGTACTGTAATTTTAGGCTTAGCGTTTGCTTGGTCAATTACTCAAGTTTATCAATTAGAAACCGTTGCCGCGTGGAACACAAACTTTACCTCATTGCAGCTATGGTTAACGGTTGCGGTTGCTGGCGGTGC
>CAMQZF010000145.1 GCA_947039525.1 uncultured Photobacterium sp.
CTCGTCGGGCTCATAACCCGAAGGTCGTTGGTTCAAATCCAGCTCCCGCAACCACAAATTGACAAGTAATGATGATTCATTACTGTGATGAGAAAGAACTCATCATCGGATTTTAAAAGCAGCTATAGTTAAAAAGTTGTTTTAATCACAGTGATTTTGTGATGTAAGGTCCAGCAATAAAAAACCCCGTATTAGGGGTTTTTTATTATCTGAAACATGGCTATTCAGGTGTTTACTGGGCTTTATAGCCCTTTTTTTGTTTCCAGGGGGTTGTCATGACAGCTTTAGAAATGCAATTAACAGAAATGCTTGAAGCACCAGTGAGTGCTTTAGGCTACGAACTTGTCGGTTTGGAATTCATCCGAGCGGGCGAGCATTCTACACTTCGTGTTTTCATCGACCATGAAAATGGTATTTTTGTTGATGCTTGTGCAGAAGTTAGCCGTCAGGTCAGTGCAGTAATGGACGTTGAAGATCCAATTACTGTGGCTTATAACCTTGAAGTTTCTTCTCCTGGTTTAGAGCGACCATTATTTAAAGCGGCACATTACCAACAATTTATTGGTCACGAAGTGAACTTGGTTTTGAAAATGGCGATGGGCAACCGTCGTAAATGGAAAGGTGACATTATTAGCGTAGCTGGCGAGTTAGTAACTCTACTGGTTGACGGTAACGAAGAAACTTTTGCATTGAGCAATATTTCCAAAGCGAACTTGGTTCCAAAGTTCTAAACGCTAGATTGAGGCATTAGACATGAACAAAGAAATCTTGGCAGTCGCAGAAGCGGTATCCAACGAAAAAGGTGTTCCACGCGAGCGCATTTTTGAAGCACTTGAAATCGCATTAGCGACAGCGACGAAGAAAAAACACGAAGCTGAAATCGACGTACGTGTAGCTATTGATCGTAAAACTGGCGACTTTGAAACATTTCGTCGTTGGGAAGTCGTTCAAGAAGTAACAGCTCCAACGTTGGAAATTACGTTTGATGCTGCACATTACGATGATGAAACGGTACAATTGGGTGATTTCATTGAAGATGAAATTCAATCAGTAACATTTGACCGAATCACGACGCAAACAGCAAAACAAGTTATCGTACAGAAAGTACGTGAAGCTGAACGTGCACAAGTTGTTGAGCAATTCATGGATAACGAAGGTGAGTTAATCACTGGTATCGTTAAGAAAGTGAATCGTGATGCCGTTATCATTGACTTGGGTAGCAATGCTGAAGCCGTGATTCAACGTGATGATCAGTTACCACGTGAAAACTTCCGTCCAGGTGATCGTGTTCGTGGTTTATTGTATTCTGTTCGTCCAGAAGCTCGTGGTTTCCAATTGTTCATGACTCGCTCTAAATCTGAGATGTTGTCTGAATTATTCCGCATTGAAGTGCCAGAAATTGGTGAAGAACTGATTGAAATTATGGGCGCAGCGCGCGATCCTGGTTCTCGTGCAAAAATTGCAGTAAAGACGAACGATAAGCGTATTGATCCAGTGGGTGCTTGTGTTGGTATGCGTGGCGCACGTGTTCAAGCCGTTTCTGGTGAGCTAGGTGGCGAGCGTATTGACATCGTATTGTGGGATGAAGATCCGGCACAATTTGTTATCAATGCAATGGCGCCTGCAGAAGTCGACTCCATTATTGTTGATGAAGATAATCATACAATGGACATCGCGGTTGAAGCAGGTAATCTTGCTCAAGCGATTGGTCGTAGTGGTCAAAACATCCGTTTGGCTTCACAGCTAACTGGCTGGGAATTGAACGTAATGACCGTTGCTGATCTACAGAAAAAACATCAGGAAGAAGCTAAAGAGTCTATTGATGTCTTTACTCGTCATCTTGATATTGATGAAGAATTTGCATCTGTGCTGGTTGAAGAAGGTTTCACCACATTAGAAGAAATTGCTTACGTACCAGTAGGTGAATTGTTACAAGTTGAAGGTTTAGACGAAGAAACCGTTGACATGTTACGTACTCGTGCAAAAGCAGCATTAACCACTCTAGCGTTAGCAAAAGAAGAATCTTTAGTGGGTGCAGAGCCTGCTGATGATCTATTAGCGTTAGAAGGTTTAGAGCGTGAATTAGCATTCAAACTGGCAGCGAAAGGCGTTGTTACGTTAGAAGACCTAGCGGATCAAGGCACAGATGACATCACTGATATCGAAGGTATCGACGAAGCAAAAGCGGGCGAGCTAATCATGGCTGCACGTAATATTTGCTGGTTCAGTGACGAGGCGTAATAGTTTTCGAGCATAGGGAGGGGCAACATGTCAGAGGTTACAGTTAAAGCGTTGGCGGAAGAAATTGGGACTCCGATCGACCGTTTGCTTCAACAGTTTTCCGATGCTGGTATCAGCAAGAATGCTGAAGAAAGTGTAAGTCAAGGCGAGAAACAGTCTTTATTGTCTCACCTGCAAAAAGAGCACGGTGGACAAGAAACTGGTGGCGCTCCGACTCGCCTTACTCTGCAACGAAAAACTCGCAGCACGTTAAGTGTTGCAGGTGCAGGTGGTAAGAGCAAAAGTGTTCAAGTGGAAGTGCGCAAAAAGCGCACTTACGTTAAACGCTCTGTTTTAGAAGACAATCAACGTGCGGAAGAAGAGGCGGCCAAATTGGCAGCTGAACAAACCGTACAACGTGAAGCAGAAGCCATCGTTCAAAGTGAAGCAGAAGAGAAGGCAAAACGCGAAGCTGACGAAAAAGCTAAGCGCGAAGCTGAGGAGAAGCGCCTAGCGGACGAAACCGCTGAGCGCGAAAAAAATGAGCTCGCCGCACGCAACGCTGAGGACAAAGCGCAACGTGTAGTAGAAGATAAGCGTAAAGCCGAAGAAAAGGCTAAGCGCGCCGCCGCTGACGAACAGGCGAAAAAAGAAACCGAAGCCCTGCAACGTCGTTTGGAAGAGGAAGCTAAACGCAAAGCAGAGGCAGAAAGTCAGCGTCAGTTAGAAGAGGCACGCAAAATGGCAGAACAAAACGAGAAAAAAGGCACTGAGAATCCTCAGGTCGCACCTGTAAAAAAGATGGAAGAAGCTGATTATCATCTAACGACGTCAACGCATGCTCGTGCTGCGGAAGATGAACAAGATCGTAAAGAAGAAGCAAATCGCCGTCGTAAGAAAAAGAAACCAACACGTCAACAAGAAGAGCGTAATGCTCGTGGCGGACGCGCTCCTCGTGGCCGTGGTCGTCAAATGAACAAGCCAACATCAATGCAACACGGTTTTGATAAAACAGCCCTTGTTGCTAAATCAGACGTTGTATTGGGTGAGACGATTGTTATTTCTGAACTAGCAAGCAAAATGTCAGTTAAAGCAACTGAAGTGATTAAGGTAATGATGAAGATGGGTGCTATGGCAACCATTAACCAAGTTATCGACCAAGAAACTGCACAAATGGTTGCAGAAGAAATGGGTCACAAAGTCATTCTTCGTAAAGAGAATGAGCTAGAAGAAGCGTTGATGTCTGATCGTGATAACAGCTTAGCATTGTTGCCACGTGCACCAGTTGTTACCATTATGGGTCACGTTGACCATGGTAAAACATCGCTATTGGATTACATTCGTAAAGCACACGTTGCATCAGGCGAAGCGGGCGGTATTACCCAGCACATTGGTGCATACCACGTTGAAACTGAAAACGGTATGATCACCTTCCTAGATACTCCAGGACACGCCGCGTTTACTTCAATGCGTGCTCGTGGTGCAAAAGCAACGGATATCGTTATCCTTGTTGTTGCTGCAGATGATGGCGTAATGCCTCAAACAATCGAAGCAATTCAGCACGCAAAAGCCGCTGGTGTTCCTTTGATCGTTGCAGTAAACAAGATCGATAAAGAAGGTGCAAACCCAGATTCAGTGAAAACTGAATTGGCAGCGCACGGTGTTATGTCTGAAGATTGGGGCGGTGACAACATGTTTGTTCACGTTTCAGCAAAACAAGGCATTAACATTGATACCTTATTAGAAGCGGTTCTTCTTCAATCTGAAGTACTTGAATTGACTGCTGTTAAAGACAGCATGGCAAGTGGTGTTGTAATCGAATCTCGTCTTGATAAAGGTCGTGGTCCTGTTGCAACTATCTTGGTTCAAGAAGGTACGCTACGTAAGGGCGATATCGTTCTTTGTGGTCTAGAGCAAGGCCGTATTCGTGCAATGCGCAACGAATTAGGTCAAGACGTAGAAGAAGCTGGTCCTTCGATTCCTGTTGAAATCCTTGGTTTGTCAGGTGTTCCTGCTGCGGGTGATGAAGCAACAGTTGTACGTGATGAGCGTAAAGCTCGTGAAGTTGCTTTGTACCGTCAAGGTAAATTCCGTGATGTGAAACTAGCACGTCAACAGAAAGCGAAACTTGAAAACATGTTTGCAAACATGGAAGCAGGCGAAGTTGCTGAATTGAACGTAGTATTAAAAGCAGACGTTCAAGGTTCTGTAGAAGCGATTGCAGATTCATTGCGTAAACTTTCTACTGACGAAGTGAAAGTAAACATCGTGGGTTCTGGTGTTGGTGCAATCACTGAAACAGATGCTAGCCTAGCTGCAGCATCTAACGCTATCCTTCTTGGTTTCAACGTGCGAGCGGATCAATCTGCACGTAAGAGCATTGAATCAGAAAGTTTGGATCTTCGTTACTACTCAATCATTTACCAATTGATTGATGAAGTGAAAGCTGCAATGGGTGGCATGTTAGCACCTGAATTCCGCCAAGAAATCACTGGATTGGCTGAAGTGCGCGACGTATTCAAATCACCTAAATTGGGTGCCATTGCTGGTTGTTTGGTTACTGAAGGTACCATCAAGCGCAATAATCCAATTCGTGTACTACGTGAAAACGTGGTTATTTACGAAGGTGAGCTTGAGTCACTTCGTCGTTTCAAAGACGACGTTCAAGAAGTACGTAACGGTACCGAGTGTGGTATCGGCGTTAAGAACTACAATGATGTTCGCATCGGTGACCAAATCGAAGTGTATCAAATCATTGAAATTCAACGTACGCTTGACTAAGCGCCAAGGTATATAAAATACACTAATGGGGAGCTTCGGCTCCCCATTCTTACAAAAGAGAACAGCAAAATGGCAAAAGAATTCAGTCGTACCCAACGTGTCGCTCAGCAATTACAAAAAGAGTTGGCCGTTATCCTTCAGCGTGAGCTGAAAAATCCTCGTATCGCAATGACCACCATCTCTAGTGTAGAAGTGTCACGCGATATGGGTTACGCAAAAATCTACGTTACTTTTTTCACTATTGGTGATCAAACAGTAGAAGAAAGCTTAAAGCTATTGCGTGAAATTGCTCCTTACATCCGTTCATTGTTAGGTAAGCAAATTCGTTTACGTGTTACACCTGAGTTAACCTTCATTTTTGATGAGTCATTAACCGAAGGCATGCGCATTTCAAACTTAGTATCAAGTGCTGTACGCGATGACGAAGATCGCCACATCGATGATGAAAAAGAAGGCGAGGAGTAAACATGGCACGTCGTCGTAAAGGTCGCCCGATTGATGGTGTTTTATTACTAGATAAGCCAACTGGCATTTCTTCTAATGACGCATTGCAAAAAGTCAAACGTCTGTACTTTGCTCAAAAAGCAGGGCATACGGGCGCATTGGATCCTTTAGCGACTGGGATGTTGCCAATTTGCTTTGGTGAGGCCACGAAATTTTCCCAATTCTTATTGGATTCGGATAAACGTTACCGTGTGATTGCAAAACTGGGTGAGCGTACCAACACTTCAGACTCTGACGGTGAAGTGGTTGAAACGCGCCCTGTGAAAGTGGATCGTGGTCAACTTGAGCGTTGCATTGCTAAGTTCCGCGGGACAACTGACCAAATCCCATCGATGTTCTCAGCGTTAAAATACCAAGGTCGCCCTTTGTATGAATACGCTCGTGAAGGTATTGAGATTCCACGAGAGTCACGAAAAATCACCGTATATTCCATTGAATTATTACGATTTGACAACAATGAAGTGGAAATGGAAGTGCATTGTTCAAAAGGCACTTACATTCGTACCATCGTTGACGATTTGGGCGAAATGTTGGCGTGTGGCGCACATGTGATTTATTTACGTCGTATTGGTGTGTCGAATTACCCAATGGAGCAAGTAATCACATTAGAACAGCTGCAAGCATTGTCTGATAAAGCAAAAGCCAGTGATGATGAGCATTCTTGGGATGTGTTAGACGCATTGTTAATGCCAACAGACAGTGCAGTCCAAGATCTTCCAGAAGTGAATGTGACTTCAGCCTTAGGTGATTCAATTTTACACGGTCAACCCGTACCATCACGCAGTAGTGAGCCAGCTGGCACATTAGTTCGTATCACGGTTGGCTCTGAAGCTCGATTTATCGGCGTTGGTGAAATTAATACCGAAGGTTACGTGGCACCCAAACGCGTGTTTGCGAATCAAGAGCCAGAAACGAAATAAACCACGGATTTTCTTGCAGCCAGCTAAGGGCATCAGTATAATCCGCGGTTCGGGTGTCGGCTGAATCAGAGATTGGCGACACAAATTAAAACATTTTGTATTAGGAAAGAGTTATGTCTCTGAATGCAGAAATTAAAGCAACAATCGTTGCTGAATACGCACAGTGTGAAAATGACACAGGTTCTCCAGAAGTTCAGGTTGCATTGCTAACAGCGCAAATCAACCACCTACAAGGTCACTTCGCAGAGCACAAAGGCGATCACCACAGCCGTCGTGGTTTGCTACGCATGGTTTCTCGTCGTCGTAAGCTTCTAGATTACCTAAAAGGTAAAAACCTAGATCGTTACCAAGACCTAATCAAGCGTCTAGGCCTACGTCGCTAAGATTGCTATAGGAAAGGAGCCCAATGGCTCCTTTCTTTTTTACTAACCTACCTTTACCTTGATAACACTTGTTACTCCTCGACCAGAAAGGGTCGCGGCTAATGACAATGCTTTATCCAAAGTTTTTTCATTAGTCGCGATGCGTGAAATCATCGTAAAGTGGGTTCCATCACATTCCGCTTTGATTTGTATTCGATATACTTCAAAACAAACCAAGCGAAACTACTAAGGACATTCACTTGAATCCTATCGTAAAAACATTCAAATACGGTAATCACACCGTTACTTTAGAAACGGGCGTAATGGCACGTCAAGCAACAGCAGCTGTAATGGCAAGCATGGACGATACTTCTGTATTCGTTTCTGTTGTTGGTAAAAAAGAAGCCGTTGCAGGTCAGGATTTCTTCCCATTGACTGTAAACTACCAAGAGCGTACTTACGCTGCAGGTAAAATCCCTGGTGGTTTCTTCA
>CAMQZF010000146.1 GCA_947039525.1 uncultured Photobacterium sp.
ATTGGGCATAAAATGCGACATAACAGCAGCCAAACCAATCAAGAAAAAACCATGAGTATAATGGATGTCACCCCCGATGCGGTAACCGATTTATTATATCAACATCAAGTCTGCCATATGATTCACGGGCACACTCATCGTCCAGATGTTCATACTATGACACTGGATCGCCAAATCGTCACACGAACGGTATTGGGTGATTGGTATGAACAAGGATCTGTTCTGATTTGTACTCCTGAAGGGCAACTTTTAGAAACTCGCCCACAACTAAGACGTAATACGATTGAAAAATAAAAAGGAACCTAAGTTCCTTTTTATTTTTTCGATGATCAACATCAGAAAAGACCTGCTGAATACATTTAAGATATAGGCGTTATCTGTCGATCTTTTTTCCAAGAAAGGTACATTGTAAAAGAGGTATAAATAACGACAAAGGTCACTAGCCACGCTAATACTTGCATGTTCATGGATTTAACCAAAAACGCAGCAATGATCACCCCGATTGGGCCCACAATTGCAACCGCTAACGATGCCCGAGTATTCACCCGATTCAAAACTAAGAAGCTGCCCGCCGAGAAGAAACTTAAAAATGCACCAGAACACATCATGATTGGAAAAGCGGCTAATGGGTTCATTCCCAATAAATAAATTATGGTCATACACGGAGCGTATAATCCAATGCCAACGGTCATTAACGCACCAAAGACAAAATTACCAATAATTCCAGCGACCAACTTCCAACCAGTCAGCCCTAATGTCGCACCGCCCAATGGAAATAACTTTAATTGCCCTGCCAATAATAAGGCAGCTACAATCAAAAGCGCCACACTCATGACAATACGGATTAATTGACGATCCCAACCTGCAACAATTTTTGCGCCAATCGTGGTTCCTAAGCAAGCAGACAGAACCAGTGCAATTAAGGTTGTTGGATCCACTTTCACGGCAGTGAGAAAAATAAGCGATTCCGCCACACTGGTTAATACCGACTGACAGTTCAATGTTCCGGGCAAATATTCATCGTCCACCAGCTTAAATTGCTTATAACATGAGGTCATAATAGCAAAGCTACCAACCCCTAATGTATCGCAAAAACTGGCAAATCCACCGACTGCAACAATGGGCCACACTCGTGTTTCTGATTCTTGATGACGATTTTTACGCCAAGCCAGCAACAGCATTATCACAAAGATTACGGCTCCCAAAATCAGGCCCGCACGAATCAAGGTTAAAATCGTCATATCGAAACACACTACATAAAAGAGGCGCGTATTATGAATAAACCTTCAAACTATGTCTATATGGTATCAATTTAATGTCTTTTTAAGATATTTAAGCCTCTTTTTGTTTCAAATTGACGTTTTCGATTAGAATACGACTAAAATCTCTCTTTCTTTTCAATCTAAAAGCAAAATTATGACTTTCTCTTTATGTCAGTGTGGCAGCAAAAAAAAATACGAAAATTGTTGTGAGCCGATTCACCTCGATCCAACTCAAGCCGAATACCCCGAACAATTAATGCGTGCCCGCTACTGCGCCCACGAAAGACAATTGATCGACTTTATCGTAAAGACCTATCATCCTAGTTGTCATGCCGAAGATTACCGCGATGCAATCATCGAATCGGTCAACTCTGAATGGTTAGGACTTGAAATACTCAACACTTCAGTCCCTTTGAATAATGAGGGTTTTGTCGAGTTTAAAGCCTATTACCAAGAAGACAGTGAAGGCTATTGCTTACATGAACGTTCACGTTTTGTAAAAGAAGCCACCAATAAATCCGAACAATGGTTCTATATTGACGGTGAACAACCTCACCCCGCAGTCAGTCAAAAAGTACAACGTAATGATCCTTGCCCTTGTGGCAGTGGAAAAAAACACAAAAAATGCTGTGGCTAATGTTTCTTCCTAGTCTGTGGAAAAATCCACTTGCAAAAAAGAATCAGCTTAGTTAGTGTGACTAACAGTTAACAACTTTGTGATATTTTCAACAAGAGTGTAACCTATGCGTATTTTACTGACTGATTTCCATCATCATCAGCCCTGACACGTCTTTCAGGAGGATACGCCTCGTCTGGAAGCACACTCTTCCAGAAGGTCACTAAGCATGCCTTATATAGACCCTCGGAAGCTTTCTCTTCCGGGGGTTTTTAGTATTCAGTCATCAGCTTAAGGCATCACTACATTAAGGATAATGTTTATGCAAACGGAACGTTTACGCATCGCGATACAAAAAAAAGGTCGTCTAAGCAAAGAGTGCCAAACACTCTTTAAACGCTGTGGCATCAAATTTAACGTTTTAGGCGAACGCCTTGTTGTCCATTCGGAAAACATGCCAATTGACTTACTGCTGGTTCGTGACGATGACATTCCCGGCTTAATCATGGACGGTGTGGTTGATTTGGGCGTCATTGGGGAAAACGAATTAGAGGAAGTTTCTTTAGAACGTTCTGCTCGTGGCGAAGCCGCTGATTACATTAAATTACGTCGATTGGATTTTGGTGGTTGTCGTTTGTCCATCGCGATCAATAAAGAGGATGAGTACAACAGCCCTCAAGATTTGCAAGGCAAACGCATTGCGACCACTTACCCACAATTGGTGAAACGCCACATGGATAATCACGGCATTACCTTTAGCACCTGTATGCTCAATGGTTCCGTGGAAGTTGCTCCTCGTGCTGGCTTAGCGGATGCGATTTGTGACTTAGTTTCAACAGGTGCGACATTAGAAGCCAATGGCTTAAAAGAAGTCGATGTCATTCTTCGCTCAAAAGCCGTACTGATTCAAAAATCAGCGCCATTATCCGATCACAATCAAGCGTTAATTGAGCGCTTATTGACCCGTATGCAAGGCGCGATTCAAGCAAAAGAATCCAAATACATCATGTTACACGCGCCACTAAACCACTTAGAACAAATCACTGCCTTATTACCCGGCTCTGAAGCACCGACAATTTTACCGCTTTCCTCTGATGATAACCGCGTTGCCGTACATCTGGTTAGCCCAGAAAATCTCTTTTGGGAAACCATGGAGCAACTCAAAGAGTTAGGCGCAAGCTCAATTCTGGTTCTACCGATTGAGAAAATGATGGAGTGATCGGAATGAAAATAATCCAGTGGTCTTCCATTTCATCTTCAGAACAGTCCCAAGCATTGCAACGCCCCGCGATTAACGCTGGCTTATCCATTACCGACGTCGTCACTGAGATCATTACTAAAGTAAAACAACAGGGTGATGCTGCGTTATTGGATTTAACCGAACAATTTGATCGGATCCGTCCATCTTCATTACGTTTATCTCAAGCCAACATCGATGCCGCTTGTGCCCGTTTAGATGGCAAGATTACAGCCGCATTACGCCATGCACACGACAATATATCTCGTTTTCATCAAGCTCAAATTCCTCAAGATTTACGCGTAGAAACACAAACGGGCGTTGTCTGTGAGTTGATTTCTCGCCCGATTCAGTCGGTCGGGCTTTACATCCCCGGTGGCAGTGCGCCTTTGCCCTCCACGGTATTGATGTTAGGCGTTCCCGCACAAATCGCTGGTTGTCACCGTACCGTATTGTGTTCTCCTCCTCCGATTGCTGATGAAATTTTATACGTTGCAAACTTGTGTGGCATTGACGAAGTCTATCAAATCGGCGGTGCGCAAGCGGTCGCAGCAATGGCGTACGGCACAGAAAGCCTGCTTTGTGTGGATAAAATCTTTGGCCCCGGTAATGCCTTTGTGACCGAAGCCAAACGCCAAGTCAGCCATGACTTTCAAGGGACAGCGATTGATATGCCAGCGGGTCCGTCAGAAGTGTTGGTCATTGCTGATAAAGATGCGGATCCCGATTTTATTGCCGCAGACTTACTCAGCCAAGCAGAGCATGGTCCAGATTCTCAGGTTATCTTAGTCACGCCAAGTCATGATTTAGCCACACAAGTACAATACGCGTTAGCGCATCAGTTAACTGAACTGTCTCGTGCTGACATTGCCGAAAAAGCCCTCAAAGCGAGTTTATTGATTATCGCTGACGATTTAGCGACGTGTGTGGCGATTTCTAACCAATATGGTCCTGAGCATCTGATCGTTCAAGTCGAAAATGCCCGTGCTTGGTTACCTCATTTGGATAACGCCGGATCGATATTCTTAGGCGCATGGTCTCCTGAGTCTGTGGGCGATTACGCTTCTGGCACCAATCACGTTTTGCCGACCTACGGTTATACGCGGACGTGCTCCAGTTTGAGTTTGGCTGATTTTTCAAAACGCATGACCATTCAAGAACTCAGCCAAGATGGATTATCCGGCTTAGCATCAACAGTCATCACCATGGCGGATGCCGAAGGCTTGGACGCACACAAACGCGCGGTGACCATTCGATTAGACAAGATGTCAAACACGCAAGGAAGTGCATCATGAGTCTAAAGCATCTCGCGAGAAAAACGGTTCAAAATATCAAGCCTTATCAATCCGCCCGTCGAATTGGTGGGCAAGGCGACATCTGGTTAAATGCCAATGAATCGCCATTTAGCAATGAGTATGAATACCAGCAAAGCCCATTAAATCGATACAGTGATTGCCAACCAAAAGCCGTAATTTCCGCTTATGCGGCTTACGCCAAAGTCAGAAATGGGCAAGTGTTGACCTCTCGTGGTGCCGACGAAGGCATTGAATTGTTGATTCGTACGTTTTGTGAAGCCAAAGAAGACAGCATTTTGTACTGTCCCCCCACCTATGGCATGTACAGCATCAGCGCAGAAACCTTTGATGTTAAAATCAAAACTGTCCCTTTAACCGACGCTTGGACATTGGATTTACCTGCAATTGCAGAACAATTAGACACCGTTAAACTGGTGTTTGTGTGTAGCCCCAATAATCCAACGGGTAATTTAATTCCACGAGAACAAATTATTGAGTTATTGGAGATGACAAAAAATCGAGCCTTAGTCGTCATGGATGAGGCCTACATTGATTTTTGTTTGGATCAAAGCACCGTCGATTTATTGGATGATTACGCTCACTTAGTCATTTTACGTACCTTATCAAAAGCGTTTGCTTTAGCCGGATTGCGCTGTGGATTTACGTTAGCCAACCCCGAAGTCATCGAGTTATTATTGAAAGTCATTGCCCCTTATCCTGTGCCCGTACCCGTTGCCGATATCGCGGTTCAAGCGTTATCAGAAGCGGGTCGTGCAAAAACCAAATATCAAGTGTTGGAACTGAGTGCCAATCGGGCCTATTTGCAAGCTGGGCTGTCCCAGTTTCCCAATACCAAAGTGCACGATGGCTATGGCAATTATATTTTAATTCAATGTGAAGACAGCCAACGTATTTTCCAAGCCTTATGGGAAAATGGCATCATTGTGCGCCAAACACCCATCAAAAATGGGTTGCGTTTCACCATTGGTAATCGTGACGAATGTGAAAAAACACTGGCTTTTCTTCGGACTCTTTTCAATGCATAAGGAACATGCCCGTGAAACAAGAAAAAATTCTTTTTATTGATCGTGATGGTACTCTAATCACTGAGCCACCGATTGATTTTCAAGTGGATCGTTTGGATAAACTCCAATTTGAACCCAATGTAATTCCAGCCTTGCTGAGTTTACAGAATGCTGGTTATCGCTTAGTTATGGTGACCAATCAAGACGGTCTTGGCACTGATGCTTACCCTCAAGCAGACTTTGATGCGCCTCATGATCTGATGATGCACATTTTTGAGTCTCAAGGGGTCCATTTTAGTGATGTTCTGATCTGTCCTCATTTTGATCATGAGCAATGCGCCTGTCGCAAACCCAAATTGGGCTTAGTCAAAGATTACTTACAACAAGGGCGTGTTGATTTTGAACATTCCGTTGTGATTGGCGATCGCTTAACCGACATCGAACTGGCGAATAACATGGCAATCACGGGGCTACGTTATCACCCTGAAACCTTAAACTGGTCACACATTGTCGATAAGCTCACAACTCAGCCTCGTACGGCTACCGTCATTCGCACAACAAAAGAAACCGACATTAATGTTACTGTGAATTTGGATGCCCAAGGCAATAATCACATTGAAACTGGATTGGGCTTTTTTGATCACATGCTGGATCAAATTGCCACCCACGGTGGTTTTCAATTACAGGTTTCAGTGCAAGGTGATTTGCACATTGATGATCACCACAGTGTCGAAGATACCGCATTGGCCTTAGGTCAAGCACTCAAACAAGCCTTAGGGGATAAACGCGGGATTGGTCGTTTTGGTTTTACGTTGCCGATGGATGAATGTTTGGCGCAATGTGCCATTGATTTATCAGGTCGCCCTTATTTGAAATTTAACGCCGATTTCCAGCGTGAACACGTTGGCGAGTTGTCCACTGAAATGGTGTCGCACTTTTTCCGATCCCTGACCGATGCGCTGGCTTGTACTCTGCATCTCAGTGTAGAAGGTGATAACGATCATCACCGTGTCGAAAGCTTATTCAAAGTCTTTGGGCGCACCTTACGTCAGGCAATTCAAATCACAGGCACAGAATTGCCAAGCAGCAAAGGGGTACTGTAATGGTAAACCGCAAATCCGATGTGGTTATTATTGATACGGGCTGTGCCAATATCTCTTCGGTGAAATTTGCCATTGAGCGATTGAACTATTCCGTGACTGTGAGTCAAGATCCCGAGCGTATTTTAAACGCCGATAAAGTGTTTTTACCCGGTGTAGGTACTGCCGCTGAAGCGATGAAAAACTTACAGGAGCGCGATCTTATTGCGCTCATTCGTGATATTGAACAGCCTGTTTTAGGTATTTGCCTAGGCATGCAATTGCTTGGTTCGCTTTCTGAAGAATATACGTTATTGGGCAATGAAACCACGCCGTGTTTGAATCTCATCGATATGCCGATTCAACCCTTGCAAAGCCACTCCCTACCCTTGCCCCACATGGGGTGGAATCGCGTTGAGATACAGGATAATCACCCTTTATTTCGTAATATTGCACAACATAGCCATTTCTATTTTGTTCACAGCTACGCCGCCCCGCTTTCCGCACCGAAGGGTTACACCATTGCACAATCAGACTATGGTCAAACCTTTAGTGCGGCGGTCGCGCGTGATAACTATTTTGGGGTGCAATTTCACCCAGAGCGTTCCAGTCAAGCTGGCTCGCAATTAATTCAAAACTTCTTAACGCTCTAAGTAAGGAACACGGATGATCATACCTGCTTTGGATTTAATTAATGGTCAAGTCGTACGTTTATACCAAGGTGACTATGGACAAGTCACTCAGTATGAAATTGATCCCA
>CAMQZF010000147.1 GCA_947039525.1 uncultured Photobacterium sp.
ATGGTAGTAAAGGTGAACATGGTCATACGCCAACACCCATAACGCCGAAGCCAACACCACCCCATGATGGTGGTAAAGGGGAACATGGTCATACGCCCCCGCCAGTGATAGATCATACTGTTGTTGGTCACATTAGCCTGAATTCGATTGGTAAGGATGATGTGCTCAATGAAAAGGAATCTCAATCAAGCGTTGTGATTTCAGGTGTGGTATCTGGTGACGTGAAAGCTGGTGATGTTGTACAGATTGCTGTTGATCATGAAATAAAACAGTATTCAGCCAAAGTGATAGAAACGGTAATTGATGGGCATCAAGCATTAACGTTTTCTACTTCTGTATCTGGTGATATTTTGGCGGATGCAAAAAATCATGAGATCAGCGCATCGATTGTGGCAGAAAATCAACAAGGTGTAATGAAGACTATTACCGATGATATTACTTATAACGTTCACACTCATATGGAGACACAAATTCATTTAAATCCGATGACTTCAAACGACACATTAACCTTAACAGAATCACAACATAAGGTGATGGTAACTGGTGAAGTTTTAGGAGAGGTGAAAGTTGGTGATGTCATTACCATTGATATTGATGGGCATGATATTTCTACAGCTATGGGTAAGGATCATGATTTTTCAGTTGCAGTGGATGGCGGGTGGTTATGGAATGCTGATAAATCAGAAATCAGCTCTTCTGTTATTGCCCATGATGATTATGGAAATCAAATGACGGCTCATACCGCTCATGATTTAACGTATTCAAAATCTGCTAATATGACATTTGTTATGGATAATATGGCTGATATGTCAAAAAGCCTGATTAATTTAAGTGATTTCCATCATTTTTCTGGGCATGAAGGCATTGGCTCTTGGTTTGATCATCATGAAGGTTGGAATCAAGCTCATCAGAATTATCAAGTTTGGTTAAATCCATTGGAGTGGATGCGTACAGAGCAAGGTACATTGATTGATGGTGGATTCAGTGGTTCTTTGGTTGGACGCTGGGTTTCGGTAACAAAAACGGAACTGCAAGATGGATTAACCATGTATCATCCCAGTGCCGGAAGTTCTTGGTGGGGTAAAGTGTATGATCATGTTTTTGATCATGAGCATGTTTATATTCGTGCTGGTGATGAATTGGATCACAGTCAATATCAAGCTTTGCCATTAACAAATCAATCTTATTCGTGGAATGAGAATACCCAACAACAGGTTACGAATACATTAGATAAATTTTTATCGAATGCAAAGTTTGATCATACAGAGATGCATTTGAATCTAGTGTCTGCCGATCATAACGGAAAGTCGCTAACTGAGCAGATTATTGTTCATAATGATGGTGCGGTTTCATTGGATGTGGGAGGGCATGATTATTATGAGTCTTCTTTAAATAACGCATTGCATGACGCTATTAGTGGCAGTCATGGCATATCTGGTATTCAAGCTGTTCCTGATGCTGATATAAAAAATGTTATCACTCATGCAGAATCATTACCTGATCATAATGTGTATATTTTTACTAATACGGTATCGCATGATGGAACTGTGGTCGATCATGGTAAAAATATTACCTCTATTACGTTAGACCCTTATTATTCCGCGACACCGTCAACATCGAATAGCGCTGAATCGAGCAATGAGATGAAACACAATATCGATAGTATGTTAATTCCCTTAGCGGTATTGAAACAAAACTCACCTCATCACAATACTTCAATTTTAGAGAATCATTCTGTTCATTTCTTCGGTCATGAACATTCTTCATTTATCGAGAATGATCACCATGATGATTTATTTGTACACGATACTTTATTGCCTGCGTCAACAGAGGGCAGCGAGTCTCATCCTATCGTACCTATAGCGATGGATCATGCTTCTTCAGATATTTTATCGACTGATGATGACCCACATTCTTTGGATCATTTGTTGGGGAATATTCCTCATGACTCCATTTCAGAGAAGCTGAGTTCAGAGCATCACAGTATGGTGATGAATCATAATGATAGTCACCATACTCCGTTAATGGCTTTTTCTGATCATAATGGGTTCGATATGTCTCATCATGACATCATGGATCAACTCTTCCAACATGCACAAATGATGCAGCATTCTTAATTTACTCTGTGAGTTTGGATATTGTTTGTTTAATACTTTGCCACCACGTGCCCATCATTTCATGCCAATAGCGCTCTGTTTGCTCTAAATATTGCGCTTTTGGTGCGTATTTTTGCCAAGGTTGATGAATTTCTTTAATCGTTAAAAAATTCGTTGGGGCTGGAATCGGTTTAAGTCCTTGTGCATGAAACTCATTCATGGCACGTGCCATGTGGTAGGCCGAGGTCACGATCACAAAAGGTGAGTTTTTGACAATTCGAGCGGCTTGCTCTGCTTCTTGTTGGGTGTCTTTTGGTGTTTCTAATAAAATGATGCTGGATTTTTTTACCCCTAATGCAATCGCTACATTGGCCATCATTCTTGCTTGGCTTATGGTCGTTCCGCCATCGTATCCCGATAAAATGAGAAAAGCATCGGGGTATAAACGTTGAATTCGTATCCCCTCACTTAAACGCATCAAGCCTGTTGTTGATAACTCAGAGGTAATGGGTAAGCTGGGATCCACCACATGTCCGCTGCCTAAAACCATGACAAATTTTATGGGTTGTTTCTCATTATGAAATGCAGGGTATGTGTGCTCGAGTGGGTACAATAATGTTGAAGACAAAGGTTGGAATGCAGCGAAGAAGATGCCAAATAATGACAGAGTTAAACATACTGAGGCCAACATTTTCTTTCGAGTAAACCATAAAAGCCCTAAACCGATTAGCCCTAAAAATAGGCAAAAAGGCAGAGGCATGAGCAGTGCTGATACAATTTTCTTGAGTTCAAACATGGAATGTCGTCCGAAATTTCATCAATTGACATGAAAATGGTGAGCCAGCCCTTTATTCCCTGACTGCTTATGCGAAAATAGCCGCCATTTTCTCCATTCCCATCATAACGTAGAGTTCCTGTGATCGAAGATCGAAATTTTGATGACCTAGCCGAAAAGTTTGCAAAAAACATTTATGGCACCACAAAAGGTCAAATTCGTCAGACAGTAGTTTGGCAAGATTTAAGTCGTATTTTAGCGATGTTATCTGACAAAGGGACACTGACAGTTTTAGATGCAGGCGGCGGTATTGGTCAACTCTCTCAGAAAATAGCGGTATTAGGGCATCAAGTGACCTTATGCGACCTTTCTCATGAGATGTTGCTATTGGCAGAACAAGATGTTACGAAAAATGGTTTGAGTCAGCACTATCGATTTATCCATTCTCCTGTGCAAGAGATCGCCAATCATTTGACAGAACAAGTCGATATTGTCATGTTTCACGCTGTGATGGAGTGGTTAGCGGATCCCAAAGCAGCATTAGAGCTGTTAATGGAACAAGTAAAGCCGGGCGGTGTGATTTCTGTGATGTTTTATAACCATCATGGTTTGATGTTCAAAAATTTGATTTGTGGTAATTTGACCCACATTGAAGAAGGCATGCCACACCGTAAGCGCTTTAAGCTGCAACCACAACGTGGTTTGATGCCAGATGATGTGTATCAATGGATAGAGTCAGCGGGATTTACCTTATTAGGAAAAACCGGTGTTCGTACTTTCCACGATTACATGCAGCGAACGCGTATCGGTGAGTATACCGAAGAACAACTTTTGGCGATGGAACAGCGTTTGTGTCGTCAAGAACCTTATCTTTCTTTAGGGCGTTACATTCATGTATACGCTCAAAAACCGCTTGATGCTTAACAGGCGACCAAGCTTTTTTATTACAAGGACAACGGATGAGTGACGTTTCCCAGACCGTGCCTGAATTAGTCGATTGGGTTAAGCAAAGTGATTTTTCACTGAATTTACCGCCTGACCGATTGGCCTTTTTATTGGCGATCGCTGTGTTGAGCAGCGAGCGTTTTGAAGAAGAGTTGGGCGAGGGTGAGCTGATTGATGCATTTCGTTTTGTCAGCGATGCATTTGAGCAGACACCTGAAACCATTGGTTTTCGTGCGAATAACGCCATTAATGAATTGGTACGTCAGCGTTTAATTACACGTTTTGTCAGTGAAGTGACCGAAGGCGCCAGCATTTATCGTTTAAGCCCGCTGGCATTAGGCATTACGGAATATTATTCTCGCCATCGTGAGTATTCATCGTTAAAACTGTCCATTCAATTATCGATGTTGGCCGATGAAATCAATAAAGCCGCCGATGCTGCTTTATTGGGCGGCGATGAGCGTCATTGGCGTCACAATGTCTTTGCGGTGTTGAAATACTCAGTGGCGGAAATCTTTGATCGCATTGATTTGAATCAGCGTGTAATGGATGAACAGCAACAGCAAGTGAAAAACGACATTGCGGAATTATTGAATCAAGATTGGCGTGCGGCGATTTCCAATTGTGAACAACTGTTGGATGAAACTTCCGCGACATTGCGTGAACTACAAGATACGTTGCAGGCGGCAGGCGATCAGTTACAAACCCAATTATTCACTATTCAAGAAGCCATTTATGGTCAATCTGACTTAGACTTTATCGGCGGCATTGTCTTCCTGTTGCAGTTGAAACTGGATCGAATCATGAGTTGGGGTCAGCAAGCGATTGATTTGTGGATTGGCTACGATCGCCATGTGCATAAATTCATTCGTACCGCCATTGATATGGATAAAAACCGCGCCTTCAGTCAACGTTTACGCCAGTCTGTAACGGATTATTTCGATGTGCCTTGGTTGTTAACCTACGCCGATGCGGAACGTTTATTGGACATGCGTGATGAAACTTTGGTTTTGCGTGATGATGAAGTCACGGGTGAAGTGCCCGATGAACTGGAGTTTGAAGAACTCAGCGTCATTGATGACATTTTAGCCGCCAAAGTTGAGGCAATGTTATTCGCCTATAAAAATGAAGGCACCCCGATTAATCTGAGTGCGGTATTGAAATCGTATTTAATGGATTATCCACAGTCTTCTCATTTTGATTTAGCGCGTTTGGTGATTGATCAAGCGGCACGTTTGGGCTATTCCGAAGCGGATTTCCAAGCCATTCAGCCCAATTGGGAAGCCATTAACGACTACGGAGCCAAGGTACAAGCCAATGTCATCGATAAATATTGAAGAATACATGCCTGAAAAATTGGCACGTGCAATTGCGAATCCATTATTTCCTGCGTTAGACAATGCGCTGCGTTCGGGTCGTCACATTTCCAGTGATGATTTGGATAACCATGCGTATTTGATTGAATTCGAAACGGAATTAGCGCGATTTTATCGTCGATATAATGCCGAATTAGTGCGCGCGCCTGAAGGTTTTTTATATTTACGCCCGCGTTCAACTTCTTTGATTGGTCGCTCAGTGCTGGCTGAAATGGACATGTTGGTGGGGAAAGTGTTGTGTTTCTTATATCTCAGCCCAGAGCGTTTGGCGAATGAAGGCATTTTTACGCAACAAGAACTGTTTGAAGAATTAATGTCGTTGGCCGATGAGCAAAAGCTTATGAAACTGGTCACGAATCGAGCCGCGGGTTCGGATTTGGATCGTGAAAAACTGTTCGATAAAGTAAAAACCTCGCTGCGTCGTTTACGTCGTTTAGGCATGGTGTTGCCGATTGGTGAAACCGGAAAATTTCGCATCAGTGAATCCGTGTTTCGTTTTGGGGCGGATGTGCGTACGGGCGATGATGTTCATGAAGCGCAATTACGCTTGATTCGAGATGGTGAAGCGGTGATTCCTTCTGCCAAAGGCGGTGAGCCATCGATAACGGACAGTGTGGATGTCAGTACAGCGACTCACGCTGACAACGAAGCTTTGATGCAAGAGAGTGAAGTGTAATGGAACGCGGTAAGTATCAATCTCTGACAATGGTCAACTGGAACGGTTTTTTTGCGCGTACCTTTGACATCGACAATTTAGTCACCACGTTATCGGGCGGTAATGGTGCGGGCAAATCCACCACCATGGCGGCGTTTATTACGTCGTTGATTCCCGATCAAAGTTTGCTGCATTTTCGTAATACTACGGAAGCGGGCAGTTCTAATGCCTCTCGTGATAAGGGCTTGCACGGTAAGTTAAAGCCGGGTGTGTGTTATTCGGCTTTGGATGTGATCAACTCCAAGCAAGAGCGGTTGTTATTTGGTGTGCGTTTACAGCAAGTCGCAGGACGTGATAAGAAAGTCGATATTAAACCTTTCTTAATTCAAAATCTGCCAAGCCATATCAAGCCAACGGACATTTTGATTGAAACCTTAGGAAACAATCAGGCTCGTGTTCGCCAATTGAATGAAGTAAAAGAATCTGTCAATAAGCTGGATGGTGTTCAATTCAAACAATTTAATTCGGTAACGGATTATCACACCGTGATGTTTGATATGGGCGTCTTACCGAAGAAGCTGCGTAATACCGGCGATCGTTCTAAGTTTTATCGTTTGATTGAAGCGTCATTATACGGCGGTATTTCCAGCGCGATTACTCGATCTTTGCGTGATTATTTATTACCGCAAAATGGCGGGGTAAAAAAAGCCTTCCAAGACATGGAAGCGGCACTGCGTGAAAACCGTACCACCTTAGAAGCGATCAAATTAACGCAACGAGATCGTGACTTATTCAAGCATCTTATTTCAGAAGCGACCCAATACGTTGCCGCTGATTATATGCGTCATGCCAATGATCGCCAAAAAAATCTCGATAATACGCTGCAATTACGTGGTGAACTGTTTGGTTCACGCCGAGAACAAGACGAGCAGCAAACCAGTTTCGTCAACATGAGCTCTGAATTGAGCGAGTTGAATGAGCAAGAAGGCGATTTAGAACAAGCGTATCAAGCGGCGTCTGATCATTTGCAGCTAGTGCAAAATGCAGTTCGCCAACAAGAAAAAATCTTGCGTTATCGCGATGATCTGGATGAATTGACCGAACGCCTTGAAGAACAGGCGATGGTGGTTGAAGAAGCGGCTGAACAATTGGCCATGGCCGAAGAGCAAGCCATCTTCACCGAAGAAGAAGTGGACAGCTTAAAGTCACAGTTGGCGGATTACCAACAAGCATTAGACACCCAACAGACGCGTGCATTGCAATATCAACAAGCGGTGCAAGCGTTAGAAAAAGCACAAGCTTTGGTACAAGGTCAATTTGATCTTAGTCCTGATAATGCGTCGGCGACGTTATCGCAATTGAAGCAACTTGAAAGTGCGCAAACAAC
>CAMQZF010000148.1 GCA_947039525.1 uncultured Photobacterium sp.
GTTAACACTAAGAAAAAAAGGACTCATCAAAAATAAAAACTTTTATTTCATACTTTTATTACAAATAATTAAAAGCTATTTTAAAATAAAACGTTAAAGTTAAACTCATCGCAATATAGTTTGTTACTCAAGAAAATACGCATCAAAAATCTTATGTTAATAGTCGTCATTAATATAACGTTCATATTCCGATCCAATAACATTTATTTAGCACATCATAATAAAAATAAAATAAACACATAGAGAGAAAACGCTGCATTGGCATTTATCAAGCAACATGATAGACAACAAACAAACTTCCTAGCGATAACTAGCCTGAGCCTATATCAGCGGTAACTTATCAAACAAGTAAGGTTTATATAAAAGATGATTACGTTATTTTTGAAAGTGTTATATGAAGCTTAATGGTGAAGTCAAAATCCTGATGGCAGTTATATGATGATATTGAAGATAAATTAATCAATACACCAGAATTCAATAAAATATTGATGGCATCACAATTGAGTAATACTAAATAAGTGCATGATTTCAACTCTATCGATCAAAAAAAGCCCACTGACCGTGGGCTTTTCCTTTCATTAATATCGATTAACGATTATAAACGATCAATGATACAAAGATGGCTCACCTTCTGGGCGATGCTTAAAACGACGATGTAACCACATATACTGTTCAGGAGCTTGCAGTATGAGTTTCTCAACAATTTTATTCGTGTATTCTGCAGCCGCTTGAGGATCCTTATGTGGGAAATCCGTTAAAGCCGGAAAAATCTTCACACAATAACGTCCAGAATCACTTTCACGTACCATAGCAAAAGGTACAACAGCACAGTCAGAAGCATCGACTAATAAACTGGTTCCTGTTGTTGTACACGCTTTATCCACCGCAAATAATGGCGCAAAGACCGAACGACGCAAGCCATAATCATGATCAGGGGCATACCACATACGCTCACCTTTACGAAGAGTCTTTAACATGCTTTTGACATCCTTACGATCAATCAAACAACGATTCGAACGCACACGCCCTTTGTATTGAAAATAATCATAGCAAGGATTGTCATTAGGGCGATAAACCCCAACGCCAGGTAACGACAGCCCCATAGCACGCGCACCCAATTCCAAATTCATACTATGAACCGCAATCAACAACACACCTTTTCCTTGTTGATCCAGTTTTTCCAATATTTCCATTCCTTCATAACGCGTATGACGCGCGACTCGATAATCAGGCCAAAACCACGCCATCGCCGTTTCAAACAAACCAAGGCCAGTATTATCAATGTTCTTTTTTATCAAAATGTCGCGTTCTTCTGATGGCATATCAGGAAAACACAACAACAAGTTTTGCTCAATCAAAGAATGGCGACGTTTCATGATTTTCATGGCTAACCGTCCCGCACCCTGCCCCAAACGAAACAACATGAAATACGGTAACCAACTGATCAAATACATCAAAAGAAACAACAGCAAAGTAGGCCAATAACGAGGATGCAAAAATGATCGACTAAATTTGAGATCGGTATATTTACTCATGATCTAATAATGTATTCCTATTCGCAGTCAAAATGAAAACGCAGAATATGCCTTTGACGACTTGAGTGAATGTGACCGAAAATCATAAATGAATACTGTTTTATTGCAATAAAAAACAGTAAATTTATAGAACACACACTGCAGATGCTCGAGATGTATACTCTAATAGAGAATAAATTGCCTGAATAAAAACAATATAGAGTAAAGAATAATTATGGTAAAAATTGTCGTCTCATTCAGCGGTTCGCTCTAAAAACACACAAGGTCAATCAATGCTGCTGTTTTCTAATAAAAAAAACGCGCGTGTCGGTATAATTAGGGTTGATTATGATAACATTCGCCCCAATTTTTCCTGATTGAATCGGTTATTCACGATCTTAAAGAGAATCTAAATTATGGCTTTTGATTTATCAAAAATAACAGTGAATTTATCTGCGTTACCCACCACCATCGACATGGGCGATGCAATTTTAGCGGCAATCATCGTA
Organism: uncultured Photobacterium sp.; assembly: GCA_947039525.1. Classification (GTDB taxonomy): domain Bacteria; phylum Pseudomonadota; class Gammaproteobacteria; order Enterobacterales; family Vibrionaceae; genus Photobacterium. Next base: position 2,024 of record CAMQZF010000148.1, read on the forward strand.
TTGCTATTGATTTTGTACTTCACCAAAAAAGGCAAAACGGTCACCTTAGAAAAAATCATTGAAAAAGAAGTCGAAATCGAAAAAATTATCGAGATCGAAAAGCCCGTTGAAGTTGAAAAAATCGTTGAAAAAATTGTTGAAGTTGAAAAAATTGTTGAAATTGAAAAGCCCGTTGAAAAGATTGTCGAAAGAATCGTTGAAGTGGCACCGAAATTAAAAACCACAACACCAGAATCGGCATTACAACTTTTATCTCTTCTTCAACAAGAAGCTCGCTTCATTGACTTTATGCAAGAAGATTTAAAAGGCTATTCAGACAGCGATATTGGTGCAGCAGCCCGCGTCATTCATGACGGCGGTAACAAAGTATTGAACGAATACTTTAGCTTTGCACCAATTCGTACCGAAGAAGAAGAAAGTCGTATTACCTTACCCGTTGGTTTTAATGCATCAGAAGTGCGTCTAACCGGTAATGTTATTGGTGAAGCGCCATTTAATGGCACCTTGATTCACCGTGGATGGAAAGTAACCGACATTCGTTTGCCTAAATTGGCTGAAAGCCATGATGCAAACATCGTCGCCGCCGCAGAGGTAGAACTATAATGGCAAAGAAAAAAGAAGACGTAAAAGCACCAACATACAGCATTGGTATTGACTTAGGTACAACCCACTGTGTGTTGTCTTACTCAGATTTAAACGATGAAAATACCGCAGTGACTGTAATGCCAATTCCACAGTTAACCACACCGGGTAACGTTGAAGAAAAAGCACAATTACCGTCATTCATGTACCAAGCCCACGAATCAGAACTCGCTGAGGGTGATACTGCGTTACCATGGAACGCAAATCCCGACGTTATTGTGGGTGAAATGGCTCGTAATTTGGGTTCAAAAACGCCAATTCGCTTAATTTCAAGCGCAAAGAGCTGGCTATGTCACGGTGCAATTGACCGTCATCAAGCCTTTTTGCCATTAAATAGCCCAGAAGAAGTGGCAAAAGTATCACCATTAGAGGTGACTCGCCAATACTTAGAGCACCTAGCAAACGCTTGGAATAATGCTCACCCAGATACACCAATTGGTGAGCAAGACGTTACCATCACAGTACCGGCGTCTTTTGACCCTGCTGCCCGTGATTTAACGGCAGAAGCCGCACGCTTGGTTGGCTTCCATAACTTAACCTTGTTAGAAGAACCACAAGCCGCAGTTTATAGCTGGATCAAAAACAACGACGAAACATGGCGTGACCAAGTTAAAGTCGGTGATGTCGTATTGGTGGTCGATATCGGTGGTGGTACAACGGATTTATCTTTAGTCGCTGTGACCGAAGAAGAAGGTAATTTGACGCTAAACCGTGTAGCGGTGGGTGATCATATCCTACTTGGTGGTGACAACATGGATTTGGCCTTAGCTTATCGCCTTAAAGCCAAATTGGCACAAGAAGGAAAAGCACTGCAACCTTGGCAAATTCAAGCCATCACCCATGCGTGTCGTGATGCAAAAGAAGCGTTGCTAACAGACGCAAGCTTAACCACAATGCCAATTGTCGTACCAAGCCGTGGTTCAAAGCTGTTAGGTGGCACGCTACAAACAGAATTGACTCAAGAAGAAGTACAGCAAACCTTAGTTGAGGGTTTCTTCCCACAAACCACCATTGACGATATGCCAATGCAATCCACTCGTGGCGCATTGACTCAAATGGGTCTGCCTTACGCACAAGATGCGGGGATTTCTCGTCACGTTGCCCATTTCTTAAATCGCCAAAGCGCGGCAATTGATGATCAACAAATTGAAGGCTTCATCAAACCAACCGCGATTTTATTCAATGGCGGTGTATTAAAATCAGCTCTATTGGCTGATCGTTTACTGAGCATCATCAATAGCTGGTTAACCACAGCAGATGTGCAAGAAGCGAAGCGCTTAACAGGCTTAGATTTGGATCTTGCAGTTGCTAGCGGTGCGTCTTACTACGGCTCAGTTCGTAAAGGTAAAGGCGTCCGTATTCGTGGCGGTATTGCGTCAAGCTACTACGTGGGTATCGAAAGTGCGATGCCGGCAATCCCGGGCATGGAGCCACCAGTTGAAGCTTTATGTGTTGCACCATTTGGTATGGAAGAAGGCTCACACGCCGACGTACCAAGCCAACAATTCGGTTTGGTCATTGGTCAACCCGTACAGTTTAAGTTCTTTGGCTCCACGGTACGTCGTGATGATCCCGCTGGTACTCACTTAGATTGGTGGCAACCAGAAGAGCTGGAAGTTCTACCAGCTATTCAAGTCACGTTACCGGTGAGTGAAGGTCGTCACGAAGGTGAAATCGTTCCTGTTCGTTTAGCCTCGCGTGTAACCGAATTGGGTACGTTAACGTTAGAAGCCATTGCATTAGATAATGAACAAAAATGGCACGTTGAATTTGACGTACGCGAAAAGTAAAATTTAACCATCAAAATAATAACGGCGCTTCTTTAGAAGTGCCGTTTTTGATCAATCTCGGTTCGATCCCACACCACACATTATCCCGTTTATTGTCCCTTTAATTGTGTTATCGAATCACTCAGTTGGAGTTTATTACTATGACACCACCTCGCTATTTAGTGGGAATTGACTTAGGCACCACCCATACTGTGGTGGCATATACCCCGTTAGATCAAGAACTCGAAACCAGTCCTATTCATATTTTTCCCATTGATCAATTAATCGCACCAGGCGAAGTCGCTCGACGCCCTCTTCTTCCTTCATTCCGTTACCACCCAGCTAAAGACGAAATTCCTCTCAGTGAATTAGATTTGCCATGGCAAACCGAATTCGTTGATGGCGATTTATCCACAGTCATTATTGGTGAATTAGCCAGAGAATTAGGAGCAAAAGTAGAAGGACGCCAAGTAGTCAGTGCCAAAAGTTGGCTTTCTCATACAGGTGTGGATCGCCACGAACCGATTTTGCCGTGGGGGGCAAAAAACGGCATTCCGAAAATATCACCTGTCATTGCCAGCGCCAGCTACCTAAACTATGTACGTCAAGCATGGAACTACCACCACCCAGAAGCGCCGTTAGAGCAACAAGAAGTTGTCGTTACTGTTCCCGCTTCTTTTGATGAATCAGCCCGAGCGTTAACACTCGAAGCCGCAACACTGGCAAAGTTAACCAATATCCACCTATTGGAAGAGCCGCAAGCCGTTTGTTACGATTGGTACGCCAAAAATAAAGACAATGCCGATCAATTATTAAAATCAATTCCATTATTAATGGTCTGTGATGTGGGTGGTGGTACAACCGATTTAAGTCTAATCAAAGTCAGTAGCCAAGATGGCAAACTGGCCTTAGATCGTATTGGGGTTGGTGATCACTTAATGCTAGGCGGTGATAACTTCGATTTAGCACTGGCTCACGTTGCCGAACAACGTTTGAGCGGGGAGCAAAAACGCCTTTCAACAGCGGGTTTATCGAAACTTATCCAACAAACTCGAAAAGTCAAAGAAAAGCTGTTATCAAAAAATGCGCCAGAAAGCGCCAAAGTCACCGTACTGGGGAGCGGTTCTCGACTCATTGGTGGTGCAAAGAGCACCGATATCAGCCAACAAGAAGTGCATGATATTGCGTTAAATGGCTTTTTCCCAATTACTGACTTTGATAACCAACCGAATCAACGCCAAGCTGCGGTTATGGAATTTGGTTTACCTTATGCTGCCGATCCCGCGATAAGCAAACACTTAGCGCAGTTTATTGCTTTACATCAGAATGTTTGTAAAGAAGCCATTTCAACGACTCCAGAACACGAACAAATCGTAATTCCTAATGGCTTATTATTAAATGGTGGAGTCTTTAATAGCCCTCAATTAACACAACGAATTCAGGATCTCTTCCAACACTGGAGCGATCAACCACTGCAAACCTTATCCAATCCCCATCCCGATCTCTCCGTTGCCTATGGTGCTGTCGCCTACGCGAAAGCACGTCATGGCGCACAATTAAAGATTGGTGGAGGCTCTGCCCGCAGTTTCTTTTTAATTCTGGATAATAAGCGTAAACAAAAACAAGGCATTTGTTTATTGCCTAAAGGTACAGAAGAAACCCAAGAACAAACCCTAGCCCACCGTAAGTTTGCATTAACACTCGGTGAGCCCGTACGTTTCAACTTGGTATCCACCAGTGATGATTGTGCTTCTACTGTTGGTAATATTATTGATATCCCTGAAGAAGGCTTTATCACTTTACCACCGTTTATTGCCACATTAGACAGTGATCGCGATCGCTCGACTCTGGCTGAAAACCAAAAAGATCGAGAAGAAGTCACACTGGCTTGCCAGCTTACCGAAGTCGGTACGTTACAAGTGGATTGCGTTAGCATTAATAATCCAGACCAACGCTGGCGAGTTGAGTTTGCCATTCGCCGAGATCTCGCAAAACTGCGTCAACATAACGACAACAGTACCTTAGCGGAATCAGCATTACCTGCTCGAATCGATGAAGCCATTGATTTAATCAAAACGGCTTATGGCAGCAGCAAGAATAACGATGAAACCATAATTAAGACCCTTAATAAGCGCTTAGATAAAATTTTAGGGAAACGCGATTTATGGGAGACCCCTTGTTTACGTGAATTAGCAACGGCGTTATTAGAAAGCCGTAAACGCCGTCGTCGATCCGATCTTCATGAGCGAACTTGGTTCAAGTTAGCCGGTTTTTGTTTACGCCCAGGATTTGGCGATCCTGCCGATGAATGGCGCATGAGCCAAGTTTGGGGATTAAACCAGCAAGGCATTCAGTTTGATACCAACCCACAAACATGGGGCGATTGGTGGAACTTTTGGCGTCGAGTTGCGGGTGGATTAAATCAACAACAACAGCTAGTGATTTTTAAAGAGATTGCTAAATACATCAATCCCAGTGCGTTAAAAAATCCGAAATTAGCGAAAGAGCTGCAAGAACGTAACTATGAAGACATGGTGAAATTAGCGGCATCCTTAGAACACTTGCCATTTGAGAATAAACTGCAGTTGATTGAATGGCTTTTTGGGCGATTAGAAAAACCACAGCACGCACAAGCGCATTGGTGGGCAATTGGACGTATCGCAACACGCAGCCCATTCTATGGCAGCGCTCATAATCTATTAACAGCAGAGCACATTTCCTACTGTTTACCAGAACTCATGGAATTTGATTGGAAA
>CAMQZF010000149.1 GCA_947039525.1 uncultured Photobacterium sp.
CATCACACTTAGGACATTGAAGAGAAAGCATCACCATAATAATCACCATTTAAAGATCTAAAACTTAATAATAGTTCAAATCAATAATCTAGGAGCACTACCCAATTTCCTTATGGGCACCTTACTTATACCTCTTGTAGTTTATCTTATCCGAGTGAAATAAATTTCGGAACCATAGATGCAAATGCAACAAACTCTCAAATATCTCAACATCAAAGAGTGTTTCGCATTTCATTCATTTGTCATGCTGTTGTTCATGGTTATGTGAATGAGTCTCAGTGGGCAAATGCTCATACTAATAATGAATGGTTAGGAGTCAATGGTTCGGCATTAGCACAAATAAAATTAGAAGGTCCAACCCCTATTAATATTGAAGATAACCCAAACACGCTACAAACAACGAATCCAGATTTAGGTGTAAAACTTAAGAATTTCCAAATGGCATCATTGGCCCCTAACCAGTATATGGCTCCTTATTGGCTAGGGATAGGCTCGTTTCACCCTCAAATATTAAATCATTACTTGCCCGTAACCGGATGGACCTCCTACACAGATCACCGTGGAATTCAATATGGTGATAATATAAATGGAGCATCAATGGTTTACATGCAATTATTACAATTTACAGGCCAGCTCATTAGAGTGGCAGGATTAGCAAGACATTCTTTACCTGCGGGTCATTTTCAGACAATATTAAATATTGTTGTGACGGAAAAGTAACTTATATTTTTTATATATATAAAGATTAAATTTAATATAAAAATCCAGTTAATCTTTGGCAAATTGAACATCTGCTAACCACCTCTATTTACAGTGATATTTTAAACATCATTGTAAATAGAGGGTATACGATAAAAATAAATAATTATGTATGAATAATAACAACACCCATGATTGAATTAAATTGACCTGGGTTAATTAAACTATTTTTACGTAATTTAAATAAATGAGCATTAAAGTTATAGACTCCAAAATAATTAGCATTCCAATTATAGGGAGGAAGATGATATAACAATTGGTGATAGGTGTAATGCCCTCCCCATCCAGTATTAATCAATTGATTAAATATCTGTTTTATATTAATACTGCTTTCATTATGGGTGGTTTTCCAATTTGGCAGTTTTACTGCTTAGGTGGCTAACATTTAAGCTTAATTTTATACCTAAATTATCATTTGTTGTCTTTAATGCATTAGAATACTTATTAACTGTATCACCAATAAATTTAACTCTAATTAAATTTGAAAAATAAGATGGGTTACTCATGGTTCCTAGATTATGACCATTTGCGACGCAGCTTAATATAACTTTAAATTTTTTATCATATAAAGACAGATTTGATGGGTTAACTATACCAAAGGAAACATTATTAGGCATACTAATATGACACTTTATGTTCTTAGAACCTTGCTCTTTAATAACCCATGGAATCAACCACCAGGTTGTATTTGAATGCCACGATATCGGGTTTTGTATGAAGTTTATTATTTTTGAATCGGGTATTTTTTCATTAATATTTGATACATTACTAATAACATCAAATTTATTTGAGAGAATTTCATTTTTTACACTTGAATTGATGTAATAGCCACTGCTGTTAATTTCAGAGTGCTTATTTGGAATGAGGCTTAAAGAAAAGTTTTTATTGTCATAAAAATACATAGTATTTTCTTTATTTGCATGTTGATTGTTTGATATTAAAATCTTATGGTTTTTGTCATCATCACAAATAACTTGATATCGAACGGTTAACAATCCAAGAATACTGCTATCTACAACTTGTCTATTATGAATATTACTAAATCCAGATCGAACTTCTGATAAGACTTTAATTTGACAGTTGTTACTCACGCCAGATGAGAAAGCTTTACAGCTTATACAGTTCAAAAGAATGCATAATAATATTATTGCCTTACGCGTCATATATAAAACCATTAATAATTACAATTTTACTCTTCTAATAAAGTAAAGTCAGAGCGTCAAATAATTGTTATTTAAGTGAATTATTAATGAAAACTTAATTTTCATGCGCTATTTTTAGTTAAAAGTTGCATTTTTTATCCTTTTAAATCAAGTTGTTATCAACAAGCAGGATAAAGATACGACATGTTTAAATATCGTATCTATGCAAACTTAAATGACTGAACCATTAATGATGATATTTGATTGCCATGAAACTAAACTTTATAAACATTAATTATAATTGTTAAGATCAGTGCTTATTCAAACTTTGACATTACGAATGATAAGTACATACACTTTTCTTTTAATATAGGGCTAACTTGCTCTGTATAGGATTGAAAGCAACCAATCAGAGCATCGTATGTTTCATCCGATAAAGATAATTCACATTCTTGCCCAATAGCCCTAGAGAGTTCACCTTTAAACTTCAATAAGAGGATCTGTTCTTCAACAGTAAACGTCATGTTTTGAAGCAAAAAATCTATTGTCTCTATCATTGAGTCATACTGAACTAAGTGAAGTTCATGGAGTAATGAGTTCATAGTTAATGTCCCTTTCTTTGGTTAAATTGAGCTTGTTCTTTTATGAACATTTGCACTTTTCTGTACCTTAGTAAAGGTAGTCTTTAGAAGAATAAGAGGATTCTTCTATATTAGATTTATAATTCAACCCATTGTCAAAAATAAGTTGCTCAATATTATGAATAATATGGATTAAGTGTTGGATCTATTTATAAGGAATTATCCTTAATATAAATAAAAAATATTGATTTAAAATATTCAAAAGGTAAATATTGAAGTTAAATTCCCTTCTTAAAAAGAAGATCAATCGATTAGGTGGCACATCGAGATAATCGGTAATTAGTTGTTAATTATCAATTAATTACAGCCTCCCTCTCTAGGAATATCTAGGGAGGGGTTATAAAAAGCAGGCACAATTAGTATAAGGTGCTGCTTAAATTTAGATTTTTAAACAAAGATGCTGTAAATAAATTAACATTCGCATCAGAACTTAAGCGATAAACAACGTCTCCTCCATCAATATCAAAACGATAGTCAATGCTATTTGCTGTGACTCCAACAATCTGTGCACGATCCAATAAATGGAAGAATGCCCAAGGTCCTTGAATGGTAATCGCACGTGGGGTGATTCATGGTTGCAGGAACCAAAGATAACTGAGAAATGGTACTTTCACGCAGCGTATTAGGCCAAATCAAACCAATGGGTTGTGGTTAACCATGACTGTAATCCACATATTGACCATCGACATTAATCACACTTCGCAACTGATTTTCACTCAATGAAAGAGGCTCAAGAGTGAATTCAACATTTAGAATCCCCTTACTATTTAATAAAGAAAGCTTGTTGGATTTTCTTAATATTCGCGAATAATTGCGTCAAACTGTTGTTTGACAAAGTACCTTGTGCGTTGTCACCAGTACTCAAGGAAATATTGTTATTCACGAATATCTTCAAATCGTTATTATAAAACGCATCCAACGTGCCATTCGGTGCAAAGAAGCTTTCAAAATCCGCTAATGACGCATCCGTTGATGAATTGCTATTAAACGGATAATGAGACGCAAACTTCGTTTGATATTCTGTTATACACTTGATTCTGCGAACTCGTTTGCATGTATTGAATGCCTGTTATGACAACACAGCACAGATGATGGAATTTGTGGGAACGATGATTTTGGTACTCTTTCATCTTGGTTTGTATTCCGTGCATTAGGTTTTTATCCGGTCAATGCAGGTTCAATTTATGAAATAGGCACGCCAATGTTTGAAACTGCATCAATTGATGTTGATAACGGACAGACATTTGATGTTATTGCAAATAATGTTAGCCGCGAAAATATCTTTATTAAAAATGCAACCTTCAATGGCAAGCCTTTTAACCGTACTTACTTAACCCATGCCGAAATTATGTATGGTGGTGAGCTTATATTTACCATGGGTAACACTCCTAATAAGCTTTGGGGTGCAGATACCGACTCAGCTCCGCCAGATACAGGTATAGGCCAATTCTTACATACAGAATCCTTACCTGAAGGATCTCGTTAAACCCAAAAAATAAAATCTAACTGCGCCATAGCCCCTAAAAAAGGGCTATATAATACAAAAACAGGAACTCTCAATTGAGAGCTCCTAAACAAATTATCGTCAGAATTAGATACAGCCCTTTTCTAGAGGGCTGTCATCTAAAATTAAAAATTATATTTAATGCCTAATCCAGCATCTACACCTTGGTATTGAATTGATCCTAAGCTGTGTGCATAACCGACATGACCATTAATGGAAACATGATGATTAATAACAAAATCAGACTCTATATTTACATTCATAATATCTTTAGCGTACTGAGTACCTATATTGGTATTTGCAGCTTCCGTTATGAAGTGAACGTGTTGATTGTTATTAAACATATGATGCACGTTTACGCTCAAAGAGCTTTGCCATTGTTTGGTTTTCATGTTCATTATTGTCCAGTTTAGCTTCCCCCCTAAATCGCCACTGATGCCGGAGCCAGAATTAAAACTCACTTGAGATCCCGTAATCTCGGTGTTATTTAAGGATAACCATGAATCTTGCAAACCAACACTTGGTGTAAACGTCATGTTCTTAGCTAAGTGGTAATGATAACCACCCATCACGGACGCTAAGATATTATGACTCTTCACACTGTTGTGAGCACCCGATTGAGTTTGAGTCGTCATGTGTTCAACACTGCCTTGAGTGCCCACATCCATGAAGGTGTTGTTATGTTTCAATGACCAATTCAGACCTAAAGTATAAGATTTACCGTTTAATGAGCCTGTATTAGTGCCTTCAATACCATTAGCAAAACCTTGAATGTCAGCATTGCTCTTTTGGTAACCTAAATACCAATTCACAGCCTGATGATCGTTATTCCATAAGGTATTACCTAATGCGACACCAGAAACGGACATATCATAATTGGGTGATACAACACCTTGCCCACTGCCTTTCGCATGACTATTAATAATCTTAGCCCAAGCAGATTGTGTTCCATTCAGGCTAGCTTGTTGGCCAATCGTCATTAACTGCTGACTTTCTTGACGCGCCACTTCGCCAACAGTACTCATTACACTTACAACATTACGGTAATTCACAATCGGTTTTAACGCTGCCATTGTGTCTGTGTTTTGTGCTTGTGTTTCAGTATCACTTAAAGAATTCGCTATTATTGATGATGACTTTGAGTGAGCTGCGTCGGTATTATCAGTATTAATAGCAGCAAATGACATCGTATTTGTTGACAACCAAGCGGAAGAACTTAAATACCAAGCATGACCACCAGCCGATTTCACTTGATGTAAGGTGTAATTAAATGCACCAGCACTGACACTTCCTCCCACCAATGAAAATGGATGTGCGTTTTGCTCACTGGCCGCAGTGATTATTTGAATACCATTCCCGACTGTTTGTGCGCCTAATCCACCAGCATTGTGAATGTTCACATAAGTGTGACCACTGACTTGACCTGAAATCATTAAGTGGTTTGTCCATGAATTAGATCCGCCTAATTGCGTATTTAAAGATAAAATACCATTATCACTGTTCCAATTTTTAACAAATAATCCGTAAACATTGTGGTTCGTTAATTTCGATTGCCATTTAAAACCAACTTCACTGCCCGATTGCACATCAATTTGATTTAATAAGGTATATCCATTTAGCCACAATTGACTGTGACCACTTAAAGCAACGTTTGCATTAAAGCTGCTCTTTAATGCGCCACTTAATATTGAATTGTCTTTTAATTGCAGTGTTTGATGTTGATAGTATCCAAATTGCCATGGATTAAAGTTAATAGCACCAGAATCCGTCGTATGCTGAATCGACCAAGTCTCTTTATCCACATTGGTTGGAGTTGTGATTATTACATTAGGCTTCATGCTCAATGATGAACTTAAGTACCAATTTTCATTTACCGCATTGGATTGATGTAACGTATAATTAAATGCACCTGCGCTTACCGAGCCACCAACCAGTGAGAATGGATTTGTATTTTCTGCAGTTGTGGCGGAAATAATTTTTATGCCACTACCGGTTGTTTGTGCACCTAACCCACCCGCATTATGAATCAAGACGTTAGTATGACCACTCACAAACCCTGTTATATCTAAGGTATCGGTTAACGAATCTGACTTCCCTAATTGGGTGTTTAACAGCAGAGTGCCATTATCCCCTTGCCAATGATTAACCATAAGAGATCGAACATCACTCTGGTTTTGTAAACTCGATTGATTAACAAACCCAAGCGTCGATCCCGCTTGTAAAGCAACATTATTCAATACCGTATTATTAGTTAAGCTCACGGTTGAGTGACTAAGAATACTCAAATTAACGTCTTTACTGTTATCCCATAAATTGGAAAGTTGAGAGTGATTTTCAGCCGTTACACTTTGTTCGCTATTTGAGTTAAAACGCAAACTACCGGAACTTACAGTATGATCAAAAGCGATATTTCCTTGAATATCATTTAATCCACCACTTACGTTATTATTGAGGAAAGTAAGCTCACCACTGCCCGATTTATTAATGGCACTTTTGCTGTTATTAATAATATTATTCGAGATAACAGCGTCATTATTATTTTTAATCGTAAAGTCAGCCCCTGAGTGAATCAGAATATTACCCGTTCCCAAAGAGGACTTTTTAACAGAAGGCGCCCATGAAAAGTGCCCTTCATTCAATAACCAATTACCAGAGTAATGATCTGCCGTATTGGTAAAGACAATTGGTGTATCAATAGCATCAATATTTAAATCGCCACTGCCTGATATCTGACCATCCAAAGACATTGGTCGGGTAAACGCCCAATTATCTGCCCAAATCGTACCGCCTTGTTGAGTAACCTCAATTGGTGCGGCAATGTTTATCCCACGACCCCCACCATTTCCTCGACTGCTCATTAAGCCTGCGCCATTGGCTAATGTGCCACCGTTTAATTCAAAAATTTTCTGAACTTGGGCTACATTTGATTCATAACTGTCCCGGAAATTGACTGAGCTGCCTTTATTAACAATGATTTTACCGGATTGCTTTAGAATGGCAGAGTCATCCCCCCACAACAGCAGATGAGAGTTTTCAAGATTCAAATTACCTTCGCCAACCGAAGATGTATTAGGATTCATTCCTAAAGTTGCGTTGTCTAAAGTTAACGTATGTT
>CAMQZF010000150.1 GCA_947039525.1 uncultured Photobacterium sp.
TTATCTATTATCAAATACTATAAGGATGGAGTTATGGAACAAGAAAAAACAATCTACACTATCAGTGATACATTAGAAATTAACAGTCAATTAGAGTTGGCTGAAATTAGGAAAGGGGAGGGGCTAACGGCATCGGAAAAAGAATTAGTGATCGCCGAAACATTAAATAAATTGATTGCCTATAAAGAAAGATCAGAGCAACGACGAAAAGCACGGAGCCGTAAAACACAAGAAAGAAAACAATCCTCTAATATTGAAAGTAATTGGAGTTGGGCGGCAAACACATACCGACGATAAGTGGGAATAGTCAGACTTAACTATAATATGTTTACTGATTTTATTAATTAAAGTGTTTTTTAAATAACATCTAATATTCAAATTAAAAAGAGAGTGGTTTTTATTTTTATTTGTGTGGAAGAAAAAGAATATCGGCATTAAAATTGAATGATGATAGAAATTAAGTTCTAGAACCCAAGTCTTTGTCTTCCTCTTTTCCTTCCAACAAGGTGGTAAGTTCATCAATTTTAAAAATCTTACCATTTCGAATAAAAAAGAACGCTATCACTTTCGCCTTAAATTTCGAACCATCATTTTTAATGGCATCGACAATGTGAATGTCAGAAATGGTATTACCTGATGCTATCACTTGCTCAAACGTAAAATTGATGGATTGAAATTCGTTTAAAACAACACCTAAATGCTCAACAAATTCATTGTAGTGTAACGATTTACCATCAACCAATTGAAGGTAATCCGGCGTCATGTATTTTTTTGCCATGTTACATGGGTCGTTATCAACATTAAAAAGTTCAGAAAAAACCCGCTCAAGAAAAAGCTTGGCCGTCTCATTCGTAAAATCATCTGAATGGTTAATTTCATTGCACTTCATATAAGATTCCTATTTTCATTTTCAATGAGGAGATAAAGATGAATAACTTGAAACAATAATAGCGTTTATTTATAAGACTTATTATCAACATTAGAACAAAAAATAGAGAAATAAGGACAATATAAAGCGTATGATAGTTGTCTTTATTAATAATAATAAAAAGAGTGTGGTGTTTTGGTGCTAATTGATAAACACAAAAGTGTTGATGTTGATCGTATGACTCATGATGTTATTGGCATTGCAGCTAATATCGGTAGCTATGATTCAGGAAGACATTGTCATCATAAAGGACAACTTTTGTTTGCCGAATCAGGGTGTATTTCTATTTTATTAGAAGAAGAACAAAGTATATTACCACCATATTGCGCAGTATGGATTCCGTCAGGGGTGATGCATAACGCAAAGATAACGAATGCAATGACTTACCGAGCTCTATATTTCAGCCATGATTTATCATTAATGTTCCCGAGAAAAATTCACATTTTTCAAGTTAATCCATTATTACGCCAGTTGATCGAAAGGGTGGCATTATGGGAGTGGGAAAAACAAAAAATTGAACAGCATCATACGCTTGCTTTACTTATTGAAGAGGTAAATAACGCCCCAGCTAATAAGATCTCCGTAGTTTTTCCCAAAGATCGCCGTTTAGTTCAGTGGCTAAAAAACGTAATAGAAGAAGAGCTATTGCCACAACCATTAAACCAAGTGGCCTTAAGTATTGGTGCTAGTGAAAAAATAATCACAAGAATTTTCATGAAAGAAACACAAATGCCTTACCAATCCTGGCGACAACAATGGCGTTTATTTATGGCAATTAAGCTTTTATCTAAAGGGGAGAGCATCAGTAATACTGCATCCATATTGCTTTTTTCTTGCGACAGCGCGTTTATTGCTTTCTTTAAAAAGCAAACAGGTAAAACCCCCAAAAAATACTTTGCGATATGATAAATGATGCAAAGATCATCCATTGCTTTCAACTTAATATAATCAAAGCTGTAGGACAGAACCATATTTAACATAATATACATTATACGCACTATAGTTGTAGCCCCCAAGGCTAAATGTCCCTTTTCTACCAAGCTAAAATGTCCTGTTTTCCTACAGTGATCAGTACGCACTGATCAATTTGAGTTAAACAAAACATGTTGGTTACTATGAATGACAAAGAGATATTTCGTTTAGGTAAAATTCGTGACATTTGCGAAAAACGAATAAAATGCAAAGATACTTGCGACAGTTAGTGCTCATCAGATTCAGTGTTTAATAATATGATATCGATATATTAGTGCTATTGGTTTGATTCATCATTGTCATTGAAAGCTCCCTGATAATAAAAGTAAAATTACGTCATCAATATTGAATAAACATTATCCACGAACATCACTATACTTTAGATTTATATTCACGCGTGAAAACTGATTGAACACTACGGTATTAAAATTGGATTAAAAAAATGGCGCCAGAAACGTAATGAGTGATCGCGCTGATATTTTTTTTGGTAAACAGAAAGTTTATCAATCTTGTCATCCGCGTGATTGTTATGAGATATCAGATAGATGATGGCTAGTTTAAAGTTAAAGGCTACAGTAACAAAAATTGTTTATTTGTTTTTGTTGATGATGTCACCAGAGAGATAATGAATTTGTGGATTACCGAAACAGAACCTACGCTTGATTAACACAATCGCCTATAATGCACAAATATATTGAACCGATAACTTAAAAGAATAAATACAGTGTTAGTTCAACATAAAATATTCACGCCGAGCAAAAAAAAGACTCCACTTCCCCACTCCACTCTAAGATATTCATCTCACTATCACTCATGGACTTCTTTAAAAAGAAGTCTTTTAATCGGAAAAAATTGGCAAATTTTAAATATTGGAAAGGTAATAATAGTATAAGGCTCTAATCACATAAAGATAAATAAAAAATAATTCTTTAACAAATAAATTAAAACGGCATGAGTGTTTGTCGTTTTTTAAGTCACACGATAAAGCTTCTCATTGATTACAATAAGAGGCTTATAAATTCATCAAAAATAAACTTCTACTGTTACACAACAAATATACGAAATTTTTCGAACGAATGAAAAGCACAGTATCTCATTCAAATTAAAAATCGTACTTCAAATTCTCGACTGCCTGCTTTAATTCATCACTGATTGTACTTAAATATTTATTCGTTGAATCCAATGATGAATGCCCAAGAAGATCTCGAATTTTTACCACATCGACACCCGAGCGTAATAATTTAACGGCAAACATTTTTCTAAATGAGTGCGTCTTTAATTGGTAATTTAACATTAGATCTATTTCTACTTTCGATAAGTGATATTCAGCACTACGAATATCCATCGCAAACCCTTGGCTTTTTCTGTTTTTATTGGCAAACAAATACTCGCCACCTGGGTTGTATAGCTTACATGCTTCCAATAATTCAATCATTTCTTCCGTTACGTAAATGGTCACTTTCGATCTTGATGCCGCCAAGCGATGTTTTTCTTGTTCTGTGTATTTATCATTACTCTCCATTTTTTTTAAACGAGAATAATAGGTTTTTTGTTGAATGATATCGAACTGCTCAACCAACTGCCCATTTCGATAAAAATCAGAAAACATTAATTGGCTGCAATCTGAATAACGAAGCCCAGAAAGAGACTGCATTTGTAACGTGTACGCCAGTGCGGGATTTTTATCATAGACAGCATCCAAAATGTCTTTTAATTCTTTATCATTCTTTGGTGGTAACGATGGCTTTTTTACCTTCCTAACCTTTAAAACACCCTCGCCTACATCACTTTGATTGGCAACATTAAGATTAATTCGTCTGGATTTCTTCATGGAAAAGCTCTTTTTAGCATAAAAAGTAACCAACAAGTGGCCAATTAAGTTGATTCGGAAATATAAAACTGATTCATTATAAAACAATAAGTTATAAGGATTATAACAAAATACAAAGCAAAAACAATCTGTAAAAATTACTATTTTTACAGATTGTTTTGAATTATTTTGCAATTACAACACGTTAACTACAAAGGTATTAATTTGAAAAGAAGGTTGCAGTGTAACTACTTGAGTAAAAAAGATCTTTAATATTAGGCTTCATTAAAGATCTTTTGTATTAAACCACTTCAAATAAAGAGTGTTATTTAATTGACTGAATGTTGGTATTTATAAAGAATTTGGTTCAAATCAGAGGCTTGAATTGGTTTTGATAAAAAATCATCCATTCCAACATCTTTACATGCTTTTTTATCTGAATTCATAGCATTTGCGGTTAACGCTATGATTGGAATTGATAATCCTTTTTCTCGTATTTTTCGGGTGGCCTTTAATCCATCGAGTATTGGCATCGATATATCCATTAAAACCAGATCGTACTTTTGATTGGCTGATTGATTTAATATGGCATCGATAGCTTCTTGTCCATTATTCGCTAAATCAACAATATGACCTCGCTTTTCAAGCATTAATCTTGCAACAACCTGATTAGTTTTGCTGTCCTCAGCCAATAAAATACTTAAAGATTTTACGGTTTCCTCTTCCATAAATAAGGGAACGCTATGATAGCTTGGTATAATTTCTATCATTGGTAGAGATACAGTAAAAGTACTACCAACACCATATTCACTACGCAAAGAAATAGAACCAGACATTTTTTTAATTAAATGCTGACTAATGGATAAACCCAATCCAGTTCCACCATATTTTCGAGTGATCCCCCCATCCGCTTGAATAAAAGGGTTAAATAAATTGGGTTGTGACTCCTTCTTTATACCAATTCCGCTATCAATAACCTCAATAATTAGAATTCCTTCACTAGTAAGGTATCGAGTTTCAACTTTTACAGACCCTTTATTTGTGAATTTAATCGCATTACCAATCAAATTGAACATAACTTGAGCAATTCGATTCTTGTCACCATAGATAAAGGCTGGTGTACTGGGTGATAGATGACACTGTAACTCTATGTTTTTCTTTAGTGCTTGGTCAGTAAGTTGGCTAACGGGTAAGTTAATGGCATCATGCAGTGACATTTCAGACAAACATAAATCAAAACTTCCGGATTCTATACGAGATAAATCAAGGACATCATTAATGATCGTTAAAAGAAGTTGCGCTGATTGATCCATATGATCAACCCACGATGATTGTTCTTCATTTAATCCCGAGTTAGACAGTGTATCAAGAAACCCCATAACCGCATTTAATGGCGTACGAATTTCATGACTCATCATTGCAAGAAATTCAGATTTTGCTTTATTAGCCTCCTCTGCAACTTGCTGTGCTTCTTGAAGCTCAACAATTCGTTTTTTTCGAATTGTAATATCTTTCGCAGTCCCTCGGTATCCCATTAATACATTTTGTTTATTAAAATATGGCGTACCACTTAAACTTATCCAAATGGTTTCTTTTTTATCATTGAACAAGCACCACTCTAAATCTTCAAAATCAACCTGCTCATCTAATTTTTGTTTTAATTGTCGCTTAATATCTTCTTGTTGACCAAAAATAGCTAAAATATGATCGCTATCAATAATGTGATCGGCAATATTGGGGGCTGAAATGTAAGTGAAGGTATAATTGGTATCAATTTCCCAAAACCAATCCCCGACTGTTTTTGCAAAATCCTTAAATCGTTTTTGACTGTGCGTCAGCTCTTGCGTTCTAATCGTGACTAAAGATTGCAATCGCTCTCGGTAATCAATATCAATGATCGCCCTTTCCAGCAAGGGTCTAAATCGATTTAGTACACGACGACATCTGGGCGTGAACTGACCATGCCCAGAATGAAAAAACAAAAGCAACGCATCGCCTGAACTTACCTTAACACCAGTAAGTAAGGCTGATTGACAATGCGTTAACAGTGACTCATCAAGAAATTGAAATTCAAATACTGATGATGGGGAGAATAAAGCAATACTCTCACCATTCAAGCAGCGATTAAAAGTATGATGAACTGGCCACACGCTATTTTCAAAATCACTGCATGTTGTGACCAATTCCTCAAGCACCGTCGTTTCATCATCACGAGTAAGAACTAATGCATGTTCAAATCCAATGTATTTTCTTAACACAGCAAGAAGACCATTAAAAACTTGCCGCTTATTCGTTGCACCAGCCATTGCCGATATGCCAGCTAAAATTGCATTGTTTTCCGCTTGAAGTTGCTGCTCTCTTTCTTTACTTCTAAGTAAATCCAATAACGTCTCTTGTAGTTTTTCAGACTCATAACTTGCCATGATTAACCATTCCTATGAAATAAAACGGCTGAGATCATTAAGTTGCCATGAGCATTTTCACCGCCAACAAATTGCCCTTGCTCACCAAAAGTAAATGGACCAACAAAAGGTGCGTGATGCATTGACTGATTAACATAATGAGATACTTCAGTCATTCGTTGCTTAACTCTCAACATACAACCTGCGCAATAAATTGTAATGCCACCAATAGGATCCATTTCAGAAAATTCGCCTAATGTGTTAGCCAATTCAACAACTCTTCCTGCTCGTGTGATCAATCGCTCTTCTGTTCCTTCCATAAAAAACAATCGCTCACCTTCTTCAATCGTTGCAAAAAGCTCAATGCCTTTTCTTGCGGTAACACTCTTTGGGTGTGATAATTTAAAATAAGGAATATCATGAATATCACCAACAGCTCTCCCCAAAGGATGCAATGAACTTTCCGCCATCATACTGCTGTTATCTTTATTAACTTCAAGGTCTAACCAAGATTCATAAACATCAATCGCGGGTTTATGATCCAATTCAATGACCTCACGTCCAATCACTTTTGTAGCAACGGCATTTTTTCCAGTTGACGCGTAACCAGAATGAAAAGAGTAACTAATTTGACAGGAAGGATAAAAGACCATGATGCCAATACCATTTTTACAATATTGATCATGAGTAAAAATTTTCCAATTCCCTTTTACAAAATCATCTGCGGCACTGCCACCAATAATAGGAACAGAAGACCCCAATTCACTTTCAATTCCTTTTATTAGCGTTTCTTCATTCCCTGGCGTTGCGTGTAATAAAATTAAAGCTGGCAACTCGCCAGGTCGACCACTATTTTCTATGGCTTTTAATACGCACTGTCTGGCCAAATCAAAATCTGAACCGTGCGTTGAAACAATCGCAGATCCAAATGCGCCGTAATAATCACACATACCCCAAAGCGCAATGCCTTTTCCAAAGTGAT
>CAMQZF010000151.1 GCA_947039525.1 uncultured Photobacterium sp.
CAGGAAGCAGGAAGCAGGAAGCAGGAAGCAGGAAGCAGGAAGCAGGAAGCAGGAAGCAGGAAAGAATACCGTTGCCGACAAAGCATCGACAACGGAAAGAAAATTATTGTCCCAATGGTGACAAAATAATCTCAACACGACGGTTTTCAGCACGTCCTTTGCTTGTACTGTTCGTCGCAATCGGATGCGCTTCGCCCAAGCCCTTAGTTACGATACGATTAATCGACACACCTTCACGCATCAGATCATCCGCAACCGCACTCGCACGCACTTGTGACAGACGCAAATTGTATTCAGCAGCACCCGAACTATCGGTAAAGCCAAGAATATTCAATTGAGTCTTTGGATATTCCTTCACAACCAAACCCACGTTATGCAGTGCGTTTTTAGCACCCGTGCTCAAATGAGTTTCATTCACCCCAAACGTAATGCTATTTGGCATGTTCAAGATAATATTGTTGCCATTACGTGTCACAGTGATGCCAGTCGATGCCAACTGTTGACGCAGTTTCGCTTCTTGTACGTCCATGTAGTAGCCAGCACCACTGCCTAATGCTGCACCCGATAAAGCACCAATCAATAAGCCTTTATCGCGGTCTTTATGACTAGAAGAAACCGCACCAATCGCAGCACCCGCTAATGCACCAATAATAGCACCACTCGCTGATTTCGCGGTTTGGCTCTCTTGAGTATAAGGGTTAATCGTTGTACAACCTGTCGCCAGTACCGCTGTTGCAACAGCAAAAGCAAGACTGCGAGTCCATTTAGCAGAAAGAGTAGATGTTTTGATCATCACTTTGTCCATGTTAAACCAAGAAAAGAAGTAACAATGATAACGACAAAATCACCGTCATTGTTAAAGATAAAATGAAAGTATTGACGATTATATCGACTTTACTTTCAAAGAAAGAACCCTTTTCATACTCTCATTCAAAACCTTAAGGCTGATTTTTCAGAATCTTGGGTACGCTTTCATATCAAAGCCCTTAAAATATCCAGATTTTATCCACACAAAAACAGAAACAAGATCACACAGAATAATCAAAGACACCCCATCATGACTTTTTCAACATTCCGATTCACGGCTTAAAAAAAGAACTAAATCTGTATGCTATTCATTGAATTTATTACCCAGATTGAGTGAATAAAGCCCGAGAAACCTACAACAGTGGGAATAGGAGAGGTATACTCATTTGTTAAAGATTGACTCTCATCCACTCATTTCGCGAAGTAAATAATGCAGAAATATAATACGAAAACTTTTCAAGGCATGATCCTCGCACTGCAGGATTACTGGGGCCAACAAGGCTGTACGATTGTACAACCATTGGATATGGAAGTGGGTGCTGGCACCTCACACCCAATGACCTGTTTGCGAGCTTTAGGTCCAGAACCAATGGCAGCAGCCTATGTTCAGCCTTCTCGTCGTCCAACGGATGGTCGTTACGGTGAAAACCCAAACCGCCTGCAACATTATTACCAATTCCAAGTTGTAATTAAGCCATCACCTGACAACATTCAAGAACTGTACCTAGGTTCATTGGAAGTATTGGGTGTGGATACGCAAGTTCACGACATTCGCTTTGTTGAAGACAACTGGGAAAACCCAACATTAGGCGCATGGGGTCTAGGTTGGGAAGTATGGCTAAATGGCATGGAAGTCACTCAGTTCACTTACTTTCAACAAGTCGGTGGCATCGAGTGTAAACCTGTTACTGGTGAAATCACATACGGTATCGAACGTCTTGCCATGTACATTCAAGGTGTGGATTCCGTCTACGATCTTGTTTGGAACGATGGCCCACTGGGCAAAGTGACCTACGGCGATATCTTCCACCAGAACGAAGTTGAGCAATCCACTTACAACTTCGAACACGCTGACGTAGATTTCCTTTTCACTTTCTTTGATCAATGTGAAAAAGAATGTAAAAAGCTATTGGAACTGGACACACCGCTTCCATTGCCTGCGTACGAGCGCATTCTAAAAGCCGGTCATGCGTTCAACTTATTGGATGCACGTAAAGCCATATCAGTCACCGAGCGTCAGCGTTATATCTTACGTATCCGTGACTTAACAAAAAAAGTGGCGGAAGCGTACTACGCTTCACGTGAAGCATTGGGCTTCCCAATGTGCAAAAAAGACCAGTAAGGACGTAGCATGGCTCAACATAACTTCCTAGTAGAATTAGGCACTGAAGAGTTGCCACCAAAAGCCCTGCGCACCCTTGCAGAAGCCTTTTGTGCCAACTTTACCGCAGAATTAAACACTGCAGACATTCCATTTGATGCTATCGAATGGTTTGCTGCACCGCGTCGTTTGGCACTAAAAGTGACCAACATTGGCACAGGTCAACCTGACAAGATCGTTGAAAAACGCGGTCCAGCAATCAGCTCTGCGTTTGATGCCGACGGTAACCCAACCAAAGCTGCACAAGGCTGGGCTCGTGGTAACGGCATTACCGTTGAACAAGCAGAGCGCATGATTACCGATAAAGGTGAGTGGCTGCTGTACAAACAAGAAGTCAAAGGTCAACCGACTCAAGACTTATTGTGCGGTTTGGTCGATGGCGCACTCAGCAAGTTGCCAATTCCAAAGCCAATGCGTTGGGGCGATCGTGACATTCAGTTCATTCGTCCAGTAAAAACCCTAACCATGTTGTTAGACGATCAATTGATCCCTGGCACCATTTTAGGCGTGAACTCTGATCGCATCATTCGCGGTCACCGTTTCATGGGTGAATCTGAATTCACCATTGATCATGCGGATCAATACCCATCATTACTCAAAGAGCGTGGTATGGTTGAAGCCAATTACGCTGAGCGTAAAGCCATCATCCTAGCTGATGCGAAAAAAGCCGCAGATGCCGTAGGCGGTATTGCCGATTTAGATGACGATTTGGTTGAAGAAGTCACCTCTTTGGTTGAATGGCCTGTTGTAATGACAGCCTCATTTGAAGAAGAATTCTTGAACGTACCATCGGAAGCTTTGGTTTACACCATGAAGGGTGACCAAAAATACTTCCCTGTGTACGACAAAGACGGCAACCTATTGCCAAAATTTATCTTTGTATCGAACATCATTTCTAAAGAACCTCACCACATCGTGGAAGGTAACGAGAAAGTGGTTCGTCCTCGTTTGGCCGATGCGGAGTTCTTCTTCAAGACAGACCGTAAGCAAACCTTGGCTGATCGTCTACCACTTTTAGACAGCGTATTGTTCCAAAAGCAATTGGGCACATTGCGCGATAAAACCGACCGCATCACAGCATTAGCGGGTTTTATTGCACAAAGCATCAATGCCAATGTTGAGCATGCAGAGCGTGCAGGTTTGTTGTCTAAGTGTGATTTGATGACTTCAATGGTGTTCGAATTTACCGACACGCAAGGCATCATGGGCATGCACTACGCTCGTCTAGACGGTGAGCATGAAGACGTTGCAGTTGCTCTTAACGAGCAATACATGCCACGTTTTGCAGGTGATGAATTACCAAAATCAGACGTTGCCGCAGCGGTTGCTTTGGCAGATAAGATCGACACATTAGTGGGTATCTTTGGTATTGGTCAGGCACCAAAAGGCGCAAATGATCCATTTGCATTACGTCGTGCAGCACTCGGTGCACTGCGCATCATCGTTGAAAAAGGTTACCGCCTAGATCTTGTTGATTTGATCAACAAAGCAAAAGCGCTATTCGGTGACAAACTAACCAACGCAAACGTAGAGCAAGACGTGATTGATTTCATGTTGGCACGTTTCCGTGCTTGGTACCAAGACGAAGGTTACACCGTTGATGTTATTCAAGCGGTATTGGCTCGTCGTCCAACACAGCCAGCCGATTTCGATCAACGCGTTAAAGCCGTGACTCACTTCCGTTCATTAGAAGCCGCAGAATCTCTTGCAGCAGCGAATAAGCGTGTGGGTAACATCTTAGCGAAATTTGATGGTGAGCTATCAGCAAACATCAACACAGCACTGCTTGTTGAAGACGCTGAAAAAGTGCTAGCCGAAAAAGTAGAAGCCATGGTTGCTCTACTGGCGCCACTGTTCGCAGAAGGCAATTACCAGCAAGCACTATCAGAATTAGCAACATTGCGTGAAAGCGTTGATGCCTTCTTCGATAACGTGATGGTAATGGCAGATGACGAAGCACTGAAAGTAAACCGTCTCACCATGTTGAACTTGTTACGTAATGAGTTCTTAAACGTGGCGGACATCTCTTTGCTTCAAAAGTAAGCCCTCTACAAGAACAAACATTCAAGCCCCATTATTTGGGGCTTTTTTTGTCCATCATCTTTTGACCATTATTTAATGATTTCTTGTATGATCCCCGAAGAATCTACAGGTCTGCAAAGACAGACATGTTTTTGTTGTTTACTCATCTCACTCAAAAGGTCACGATTCTCATGGAGTTTTCCCGCTTTGGCGATAAATTCGCGCGTTATTCAGCCATTACACAATTAATGGACGATCTCAACCAAGGACTACAAGACCCTAATGCCATTATGTTAGGCGGTGGTAATCCAGCCCACATTCCAGAAATGGTCGAGTTCTTTAATCAACGCGTACAAGAAATGGCACAAAGTGGTGAACTAACCCAAGCGATGATCAATTACGATGGCCCACAAGGTCAGGATCGCTTTCTTGAATTATTAGCCAACTTATTCAAAGAGACCTACGGTTGGTCGATCAGCGCAAAAAACATTGCGCTCACCAATGGCAGCCAGAGTGCTTTCTTTCATCTGTTTAATTTATTGGCAGGTGAATTTCCCAATGGCATACACAAAAAAATCTTACTGCCACTATCACCTGAATACATCGGCTATCGTGATTGCGGCCTAAAAGAAGACACTTTTATCTCTTATCGCCCAACCTTGACCTTATTAGACAATCAACAATTTAAATACCATGTTGATTTCCGTCGCTTGATTATTGATGAAAGCATCGGGGCTATTTGTGCTTCTCGTCCAACCAATCCAACAGGCAATGTCTTAACCGATCATGAAATCGAACAATTGGATGAAATTGCTCGAACGCATCAGATCCCGCTGATTATCGATAATGCCTATGGCATCCCTTTTCCGGATATTATCTTCACGGAGATCACCCCATTCTGGAATGACAACACCATTCTGTGTATGAGTTTATCTAAGCTAGGGTTACCCGGATTACGCTGTGGTATCGTCATTGCCAAAGAAGAAATCATTACTGCGATGGCAAACATCAATGGTGTTGTTAACTTAGCCCCCGGCAGTGTCGGCCCTTCAATTGCTGCGAGCATGATTGAACGCAATGAACTCTTACCTCTAAGCCAAACGGTCATCAAACCCTTCTACCGTAAAAAAT
The DNA here is from genome assembly GCA_947039525.1 of uncultured Photobacterium sp. Classification (GTDB taxonomy): domain Bacteria; phylum Pseudomonadota; class Gammaproteobacteria; order Enterobacterales; family Vibrionaceae; genus Photobacterium. The sequence goes on from CAMQZF010000151.1 coordinate 5,342, forward strand.
CCGAACAGGCCGTGGCGCTCTTACGTCATGCTATTACCGATCCTCGTTTTCATATTCATAAACCAGAAGGTGCCTTATTTTTATGGCTCTGGTTTGACGAATTGCCAATCACGACGTTGGAGTTGTACGAACGCCTCAAAAACCGAGGGATATTGATTGTTCCAGGTGAGTATTTCTTTATTGGCTTAGAGCAAGATTGGGCACATCAACATCAGTGCATTCGTATGAATTACGTTCAAGAAACAGAAGAAATGGAAAAAGGCATTGCCATTATTGCGGAAGAAATCCAACGTGCGTATCAAGAAGCCTAAGTAAAAAAGCCCAAATCACGCCAATAAAAAAGGTCAGCCTAAGCTGACCTTCACTCTCTTTAATCCAACTTCAAGCCACATTACTGGCTTACGTCATGCCCGTTTTCTATTCTGCATTCACATTGATCGCAATTTTACGAGGCTTAACTTCTTCTGGAATTTCACGTTCAAGATCGATGTGCAATAGACCATTTTCCATCTTTGCTCCCATCACTTTCACATAATCCGCCAGCTGAAATTTACGCTCAAAATTACGCTCAGCAATACCTTGATATAAATACTGACGCTCAGTTTTATCTTCTCCAAACATACCACTCACCACCAATTTATTTTGTTGTTGAGTAATATCAAGTTGATCTTCAGAGAAACCAGCTACCGCCATAGTGATGCGGTAATGTGTTTCATCTTGCTGCTCAATATTGTACGGAGGGTAACCGGAATTATTGTTACTGATGTTCTGCTCCATTTGATTGAACAGACGATCAAAACCAATAGCCGAACGGTAAAGAGGAGTGAAATCTAATGTACGCATAATAACTATCCTTCTAAGAAGCAATAAAATAATTGTTAGAAGCAGCTCTCCTATCAGGACAAGCCAATAAAAACCCATCAACGTGGCATCTTTCTCTTCTTATATTAAGATGAGGGCAAAAGAAGCAATTACAAGAGATAACCATCAAAAAAACATCACTTACGCTTTAACATACTGAATAACGACTATAAAAAAACGCCGCAAAAGCGACGTTTTTAAAGAACGAATCAAATCGAACTAGATATCAAGGTTCGCATTCAACGCGTTAGTCTCGATAAATAGACGACGAGGTTCAACTTGATCCCCCATCAGAGTCGTAAACAACTCATCAGCCGCAACGGCATCGTGAATCGTTACTTGCAGCATACGACGAGAGTCAGGATCCATCGTCGTTTCCCACAATTGATCAGGGTTCATTTCACCCAATCCTTTGTAGCGCTGTAGGCTCAAACCACGACGAGATTCTTTGATTAACCACTCAACTGCCTGTTTAAAACTAGTCACAGGCTGAGTACGCTCACCACGCTGAACAAACGCCGTGTCATCTAAGAAATCATGCAAAGTTTCAGAAAGATCCGCCAACTTTGCGTACTCTTTTGAATTTAATAAATCCACACTCAATACATGCTCATGATCCACACCGTGCGTGCGTACTACGACCTTAGGAACAAAAAGACGTGTTTCTTCATCAAATAGAATTTCAAGGTTGAACTGACTTTCACCAGACTGCTTCGCATTCAAAGCTGTGATCAAAGGCTCACCCCAAGCACGTACCGCACTTTCATCGCTTAACACCTCTGTGCGTAAACGAGGTTGATAAACCAACTCATGCAATAACAAACTTGGGTAACGACGAGTCATACGCTCAATCAACTTCATCGTGGCGTTGTATTCAATCAC